>CAIQSZ010000463.1 GCA_903874575.1 uncultured Elusimicrobia bacterium | reverse complement strand
GGCAGGCGCGCGGCGCGGGCGCGCAGGACGAGGGGCCTCAGGCGCTCGATCGAGTCCGTGATCGAGGTTTTCGCGGTCTTGCGGCTGTAGGTCTCGGAGGCGGCGGCGGGCACGCAAACCTTGCCGGCCTTCACGGCCAAGGCCAAGTCCAGGCCGGCCTCTCCGGAGACGAACGCCGAGTAGATCACGCCCGGCGCGCGCTTGATGCGCGCGAACACCTGCTCCGAGTTCGCCGTCTTCGGAGACGACCTGGGGTCGAGGAAGGCGCCCGACTCGATTTCCCGCAGGCCCGTCTCGGACAGCGCGTCGATGAAGGCCACCTTCGCGTCGAGCGGAACCGTCGCCTTCTCGTTCTGCAGGCCGTCGCGCGGCCCGACCTCGACCAGGCGCGGCGTCGGGCGCGGCGCTACCGCGTCCATTCGGGGGCGGGCTTTTCGGCGGAGGGGGAGGTCACGCGGCTATGGTACCAAGAATGCGCCCGCGCTCTACTTGGTATCATGGAAGGGTTCGACGTGATCTTCGTGCTTGAGAGGCTTCGATGACGACTTGGACGCGCGTGGGCGGGATGATCGTCGCGGGGGCGGCCTGCGCCGCGTGCGCGCCGGGCGCGCCGGCGGCGGGCCGCGACGGCGCGGCGGAGTATCACGCGCCGCCGAGGAACGCGTACGAGGAAGCCTTCGCGCGCGAGGCCGGCGTCCGGCCGATCCGGTGGGGCGGCTGGATCAAGACCGAGGCCGCGGGGACCGGCGCCGCGCCCGGACCGGATGACAAGGTCGAGGTGAACTATCGCGGCGCCTTGACCGACGGCACGGAGTTCGACAGCTCGTACAAGACCGGGCGCCCCGCCGTTTTCGCGCTGGCGAACGTGATCCCGTGCTGGACCAACGGCGTGCTGATGATGAAGGTCGGCGAGAAGGCCAAGCTCGTCTGCCCGTCCGCGTCCGCCTACGGCGACGCCGGCGCGCCGCCGTCCATCCCGGGCGGGGCGACTTTGGCCTTCGAGATCGAACTGCTGGGCGTCGTCAAGTAGACGCCCTCTCAGGGCTTGCGGCCCAGCTGGGCCATCGTGCGCACGTGGATCATGAAAAGGTCCGTTGCCCTGTGGTGCCCGGCCGGGAGCATTTGTTCCAGGGTCTGCCACCAGAAGCCGCCGCACACCGAGGAGCGCATCGCGCACGAGGCGACCGTATAAAGGATGAGCAGATCCTTGCGCGCGCCGTCCACGTCGTCGGGCGCCAGCCACCAGTAGCCTTTCAGCGCGTCCTCCTCCACGTAGCCGAAGCCGGAGAGCATCAGGGTCGTCGCCGGCAGGGCTTCGGCGGTCTCCTCGAACGCGCGCTCGAACGAGAGGCCGACGGGGTTGTCTTCCGGGTACAGCTCCAGCCCGACCACCTCCGCGGTCCGGCCGAAGCCCTGCGCGGCGTAGCGCTTGAGCCAGCCGGGCAGGGAGTGCTCGCGGTCGGGCGCGGTCTGATTCCACCAATACAACGTCGCGACGCGCTCGGTCTCGGGGTCGAGCTCCTTGGCCTTCGCCGCGCCGACGGAGTAGATCCTGTAGACCTGGTCGAGCGTCAGCGGCTCCGACGCGCCGCCCAGCCAGTCGCCGTTGAGCTCGCTGCCGAGCTCCCACGCCGCGGCCTGCCCTTTGAAATGGAGGACCACGTTCTTCACGCGCTCGGCGTAGATCTCGGGCGTCATCGTCCTGGGCCACTGCGCGGTGTCCAGCACGCAGATCATGACCTTGAGTTTCTTCTTGCGCAGGGCGTCGACGATCTCGTCGTATTCGTTGAACGAGCGCAGGCTGGAGTAGACGAAGTCCTCGGCGTTGGGACGCATGACCACGCGCACCCAGTCGGAGCCGGAACGCGCGACCGCCTCGGCGACCCAGGACACGTCGTCGAGCCTTTTGACCAAGGCGTCGTCCAGCGTGAGGCCGAAGCGCAGCTTCTTGGCGCGGCGCTCGTCCGAGGCCAGCTGGAGCCCGTGCTCGAAAAGAGCCTTCTCGTAGGCCAGCGCGGTCGCGCGCAGGGCCGTTTCGAACGCCGCGGCGCGCTTGGCCGGGTCCGCCTCGCGCGCCGCGTCGGCCATGGCGTTTTTCGCGTCGTCGGCCAGCTGCTTGGCCTTGCGGCCGGGCGCGTACGGGGGCTGCCAGTCGGTGATGCGGCGGCGCCAGGAGTCCCTGAAGAGGCGGTACTGCGTGCGCGCGATCTCCTCGCCGAGCAGCACGGTCGCGCCGTCGGCGAAGCCGCGGCCGTCGTTGTCGGCCGACAGGGAGCTGTAGCCGTCCTCCTTCACCGGCCAGACCAGCTCCAGCTTCGCGGGCCCTCCCGGCCAAGTCGCGGTCAACTGCTCGGCGTCCCGCGCGAGCTTCACGCGCGCGGGCGCGGCGGCGCCATCCGGCGGCGCGGCCCAGAACGGGAGTTTGTCCAAGTCGGGGGACTTGTCGTCGGCGCGCGACAGCCGCGCGGCCAGCCCCGCCGGGTCGAGCGGGCGGCCCTTGTCGTCGAACGCGAGCAGCTTGACCGTCGCGCCCCTCGCGGGCGAGGCCAGCGCGGCGGCGAGCAGCAGCGCCAGCCTCACGGCAGGCCGTTTCTCCAGCGGCGCCAGGCGAAGCGCAGATCCCGCCAGTGGCCTTCGCCGAAGAAGAGCAGATAGGGCGCCAGGCCCGTCGCGAGCTGGATCTTGCCGGGCGCGCCGCTGGTGGCGAATTCCAGCGCGGCCCACAGTCCCGAGAGGGCCGCCAGCCAGCGCAGCTTCACCGGCAGGACGAACATCACCAGCACCTGGCGTTCGGGCAGGAGGCGCGCGAAGGCCAGGAACGCTCCCAGCACGAGCACGGAGTTGCCGAACTCGGCGCCGACGACGACCGCGCCCAGGACCGTCGCGATCAAGCCGAACGCGATGAAGACGGTGAGCTTGAAGTCGCCCCACGCCGCCTCCAGCGCCTGGAGGATCGCGTACTCCATCGAGACCCACAGCAGCAGCCACAGCGGGCCGATCGGCGGGGGGACGAACAGGAAGGAGGCCGCGCGCCAGACCTGGCCGCGCGCCAGCGCGGCGGGATCGAGCGTCAGGACGTCGACGAAGCCGGGCTTGAACTCGCGCAGGAGGCCGACGACCGCGTTCATGCCGACGACGAAGGCCGGCAGCCCGGGAGCCGCCAGGAAGCCGAAGCGCTTCTCCAGTTTGTCCGCCCAGGAACCGTCCATGGCGGCATCCTATCATTAAATGGTAAAAAGGAAAAATGCTGGATTGGCGCGCCGAGTTCAAGAAGTCGTATCCCCGCGCGCGCCTGGACGAACCTCTCGCCCCCTACACCACCTTCAAGATCGGCGGCCCCGCCGACGTCTTCGCCCAGGCCGGCTCGCCCGACGAGGTCGCGGCCGTCCTGCGCGCCGCGCGGGCCTTCGCCCAGCCCGTGTTCGTGCTGGGCTGGGGCTCGAACTTGCTGGTGCGCGACGGCGGCGTGCGCGGGATCGTCCTGCGCCTGGACGGCGAGTTCGAGCGCATCGAGTTTCCGGGCTGCGACCGCGTGAGCGCCGGCTGCGCGGTGCGCGTGCCTCAGCTGGTGGTCGCGTGCGCGGACAACGGGCTTTCCGGACTGGAGCCGATCGTCGGCGTGCCGGGGACGGTCGGCGGCGCGATCGCGATGAACGCGGGCACGCGCGACGGCGAGATCGGCGCGCTGGTCGCGGAGGTCGAGGTCGTCGATCCCGAGACCTTGGCGGTTCGCCACGTTC
>CAIQSZ010000462.1 GCA_903874575.1 uncultured Elusimicrobia bacterium | reverse complement strand
CCGACGGGCGCATCCTGCTGGCGATCAATCCCAACGTCAGCCAGCCGTCGGTGACCGCGGCGGCGAACACGCAGACGGGCGCGCCTGCGACCGACTCGCGCAGCGCGTCGACATCGTTGCTCGTGCGCGACGGGGAGACCGTCGTCATCGGCGGTCTGATCAGCGACAACCTCCAGGATTCGGTCGCTAAGATCCCGATCCTCGGCGATATCCCGATCTTGGGCTGGCTGTTCAAGAAGAAGACGAAGAAGCGCGTCCGCAACGAGTTGCTGATCTTCGTGACGTCGCACATCATGCCCGACTGACGCCCGTGCTCGAGGTTCTCGTCTCCTCCCAGGTCGTCGGCGGGCTCCTCCTGCGCGGCGCTTGGGATTACTGGGCGCAGTCGCTCATCCTCATCGTCCTACTCCTCGGCGCCGCCGCCTATATCACCGACGGCGCCGTCCGCGGACGCTGGGCGCTTGCGCCTTCGCGCCTCTCGGCCTGGAGCGCCGCGCTCGCCCTGCTCTCCTTGGCGTCCGCGTGGCTGAGCCCGGCTCGCGCTTATGCCCTCCCCGCATGGGCTTGCGGCGCGGCGGGCCTTTGGCTTTTCCCGGCGGCGACCTTGTTGTCCGCTCGAGATCGCGTTCGCGTCGAACAGGCGCTGCGCGCGGCGGCGTGGGCCGCGGTTCTGCTCGCCGTGCACCAACGACTCGACGGCCGGTCGCGCCCGACGGCGATGTTCCCGAACCAAAACGTTTTCGCGGGGGCGATCCTCCTGTTGCTGCCGTTCGCTTTTCGCCGCGGCGACGGCGCGCTCGGCGCGCTGTTGATCGTGTGTCTATGGTGGACGCGATCCGTCGGCGCCTGGCTGGGGTTGTCGGTCGCGCTCGTTTCGCACCGGCGCGCGGTCGGGGCCTGGGCGTTCTGGGCGGGCGCGGCGGCGGGATTTTTGGGACTGGTCGCCGCTTATGGGAAACTACAGTCACCGGAGGTGCTCCATCGCTTGGCGTGGTGGTCGGCCGCGTGGCGCATGTCCGCCGGCGCTCCGTGGCTCGGGTTGGGGCCCGGGACCTTCGCGTACGCGCTTCCCTCATACCTCTCCTCGCGCTCCGATTTGAACTCGCTTTACGCTCATCAGCATTTTTTGGAGACCGCCGCGGAGCTGGGCTGGCCTTATCTATTGCTGTGGACCGGGGGACTTACCGTTCTTCTCCGCCGCGCCGAGCCCTCGAAGCGCTTCGGACCGGTCGCGGCGCTGGCGCACGGTCTCGTCGATTATCCTTTGAGCGTTCCCGCCGTTTTTTGGTTGTTCTGCCTCAGCGCGGGCTGGGCTCAGCCCGAGTCCGAGTCCGCCGTCGCCGTGCCGTCCGGATTCAGGCTCCCCGCGGCCGTACTCGCGTCCTCGCTGGCCCTGCTGGGCGTCTACCGTGTCGGCGGCGGTTGGGCCGCCGACCGCTTGCGTGCGCGCGTCTTCGCTGCTTCCGGCGGCCTGACGTCCGCCGAAGCGGAGAAACTGCTGTCCGCCTCCGAGGAATTACGGCCGCATCCCGACGCCGCGCGGGCGCGCGCCGATCTGGCCCTGGCCTCCTCGGCGGGATACGCCGCGGCTTCGTCCCTCGAGTCCGCGGCCGCGCACCTCGAGCGGGCCGTCGCGCTGGACCCTTATCGCGCGTCGAACTGGCTTACGCTGGAGGGCGCCTATCGCCGCCTCGGCCGTCCCGCCGACGCCGGGGCCGCGCGAGAGCGCGGCGCGCTGACGTGCCCGGTCTTGCGCGCCGAGCCCCCGTGAACGGCGGGCGCCGCGTCGGACCCGAGGCGGTCGTCGCCGCCGCGCTCGCCGCGGCGGTCCTTCTGTTTTTCATCCCGCTTTGGGCTCGCGGCCTTGCGCCTTTTTGGGGCGATCTCACCTATCTTCATCAAGCGTGGCGGGCCTCTCCCGCCCAGTCGATCCAGGCGGGTCGCGCGCCGTTGTGGGAGCCTTCGTTGTATCTCGGCATGCCCATGGCGGCGTCCATGCAGGGCGGCTTGTTCTATCCGCCGACTCAGGTCTTCTATTTCTTCGGCTTCGCGACGGCGACGGCGTTGTTCGAGGCCCTTCATGTATTTCTGGCCGGCTGGCTGGCCGCGCTGTGGTTGCGGAGCCTTCGTCTCAATTGGGGCGCGTGCGCGGCCGGAGGGCTGTCGCTGGCCTTCGGCGGGCTCATGGTCAGCCGTCTGCCGTTTCTCAATCATCTTGCCGCGCTTGCGTGGGCTCCGGCCTTGCCTCTTTTATTCCGACGGCGCGCGGCGCTGGCCTCGGCCCTGACCCTGATGTTTCTTGCCGGCTATCCGACCTTCCTGCCCGGCGCCTGCGCGGCGGCTTGGGCCGTCGCCTTGGCCCTGCGCTCGCGGCGCGCGCCGGGGCCGTCCTCGTGGGCGGTCGATTGGGCCGCGGCGGGAGCGCTGGCGTTATCGCTGTCGGCGGTCCAGCTCCTACCCGCGCTGGAATTGGCGTCTCTGTCGCGCCGCTCGGGAGGCGTGGCTCCGGAGGAGGCTCTGCTGTGGAGCTTTACCTTCGCCGATCTGCGCCAATGGATTTCTCCGCTCTTCGTGCCGTATCGGTCGTTCCATCCCGAGGCGGATTGGTGGAAGTGCGTTTACCTGGGCGTCACCGCGACATGCGCGGCCGGGCTCGGGCTTCGGCGCCTGACTCGCGCCCGCGCCGCGGGGCTGAGCGCCCTCCTGGCGTTCGTGGCTGTTTTGATCATGGGCGGTTCCAACCCCGTCTCGCGCGCGCTGTGGACTTACCTGCCGCCGCTCCGCTACGTCCGTTATCCCGGCAATCTCTCCTATCTCGCGCTCCTGCCTCTGACCGCGCTGGTCGGAGCGGGCTTTGCGCGCGCCGACCGCGCGCCCATTCTAACCCTGATGGCCGCCGCGGAACTTCTCGTATTCGCGCGGCTTGCCACGCCGACGGCGCCGCGAGCCTTGTTCACGGAGGCGGGGCCTCTCGTGCGCGTCCTGCAATCCCGCCTCGGCGGCACGCGCTACCTGATTTCTCCGCGCGCCCTGGAGGCGTCGTCCGGCCTCGGCCTGGTCGATTGGAAGACGCGCCTGTACGGCCTCACCAACGCGCCGTACCGCCTGCGCGCCGTCGCCGACTTCGGCGAGCCTCTCGTGCCCGGACCCAACTATGCGTTCATGGATCGTCTTCTCAGCGCGCGCGGCGCCGAGGAAGCGGCGGCCTGGATGCCTTGGGCCGGGGCCTCCCGGCTCCTGACGCCGCGGGCGGCGGGGTCTGCGCTCCTGATCACCGAGGATCGCCCGTTGTGGTTCGTTTCACGTCTGGCGGGGCCCGTCGCGCTTGCGTACCAATTTTCGGCGAAGAAGGGCGAGGCCCTGCCCGCGGAAACGCCCGCCGAGCCGCCGCCCCTCGGGCGGCCTCTGGCGGTCGGGCGTTCGCGCGAAGATCGCTTTTCCGTAGACGGTACGGGCGCGGGCTGGGTGTTCGTCGCGGAGCCGCGCTACCCCGGCTGGCACGCGCGGCTGGAGACGCCGCGCGGAGGAAACGCCGTCATGGCCGTTCCCGCTTTGGGCCCGTTTCAGAAGATTCCGGTGCCGGACGGCCCTTGGCGCGTGAGCTTCCTGTACAAGCCGGATTCGTGGCGGCGGGGCGTGCTCGTCAGTCTGGCCGCGTTGCTCGCGTTCGGTTTCTATTGGTATCATCGGGCCTCCCGCCTCAACCATGTCCCGCGATGACCTGACGGTGCTGGCTCTCTGGTGCGCGGCGGTCCTGGCCCTTCTGTCCCCGGTCTGGGTCCGTTCAGGCTTCGTCTTTTTCAACCACGGCGACCTATTCTCCTATCATGTCCCGCTGCGTTCGCTCACCGCCGGCGAACTCCAATCGGGGCGCGTGCCCTTTTGGGACCCCTACATCCTTCTGGGCGTGCCGCATGCCGCCAACCCGCAGACGGCCTTGTTCTATCCCCCGGCGCTGCTCTGCGCGCTTTTCCCCGTGGCGACCGCGCTCGTCTGGGACCAAGTCCTGCACCTGCTGTGGGCGGGGGCCGGCGTATTCTTGTTGGCGCGTTCCCAACGCCTGGGTCGCGTCGGCGGGTTTATCCTGGCGTCCGCGTACGCCTTGTCGCCGTTTCTGATCTATCGCGTAACCGCCGGCATCCCGACCTTGCTGGCCGCGCTTTCATGGGTGCCGTGGCTGTGGCTGGCATGGCTGTCGGGCCGCGTCGAGGCGCTTGCGGCCATGTTCGCGCTTCAGATGCTGTCGGGGCACGCTCAGTTCCTCGTGATCAACGTCTGCGGCATGGCGCTGTGGGCTCTGTTCCACGACGCTCGCGCGGTCCTGTTGCGGCGGCTGACTTTGGGCGGCGGCGGCGCGCTCGCGTTGACCGCGGTTCAGTGGGTTCTCACCGCCCAGTATCTCGGAGATCGGAGAGCGTCGTGTAGGGAAAGAGTGT
>CAIQSZ010000461.1 GCA_903874575.1 uncultured Elusimicrobia bacterium | reverse complement strand
TCGATCTTGGCCAGGTCGAGCAGGCTGGTCACGAAACCCGCCAAGCGCGCGGCGTTGGCCTCCACGCGCTCCAAGCGGCGGCGGTCGTCGGGGCTCAGCGCCGCGGACTCGCGCAGGAGCTCTTTTACGTAGCTCTCGATGGCGAAGAGCGGGGACCTCAGCTCGTGGGTGACGGTCGACACGAACGTGCGCTTCATGTCGTCGAGCTCCCGCAGGCGCGCCGCCATCTCGTTGAGCCCGCGCGCCAGGCGCGAGAGTTCGTCGCGCCCGCGCGCGGGCGCGGCCCGGTCCAGGTGGCCCCGGCCGATGTCGGCCATCACCGCCTCGATGACGAGCAGGCGGCGCGTCATGCTCCAGCCCAGCCACAGGCTCAGCCCGGCCGCCAGCGCCAAGACCAGCGCGGCGCTGTGCAGCAGGTCGCGCTCCATCACGCGCTGCGCCGCCGCCTGACGCAGGTCCATTTCACGGCGGGAAAACGAGATCTCGACCAAAACCTCCGGACGCCCGGCCGCGGCGGGCACCACCACGCTCTCGCTGCGGATGAGTTCGCCGGGGTTCAGCGGCGCGGGCTCGGGTCCCTGCCAGCGCCCGTCGTAGCGCGGCCGGGCGCGCGCGACCTCGGCGCGGACGCGGCGCATGAAATCCAGGTAATCGATGAGCATCAGGGGATCCCGGGCCAGCTGGGCCTCCTGGGCCATGACGCGCACGTCCTCGAGGAGAAGACGTGTCTTCTCCTCCTCCGAGGACTGCAGGGAGCGGCGCTGGGCCGTGTAGAAAAGTCCGGTCGCGGTCGCCAGCGCGACGACGCCGCACAGGAGCATCGCGGCGGCCAGCTTGAGCCTGAAGCTCATCGTTTCGGCCTCAGGCGGTTGATGCGGTCGAGCGCCTTGTGCGCCTGCTCGTTCTCAGGATCGATCTGGAGGATGCGTAGGAACACCGCGCTGGCCTGCAGGTACTCGCCGCGCGCGTAGTGCTCGACGCCCTTTTGATAGAGGCTCTCGACGTCGCGCGAATCTCCGGCGGGCGCGGCCTTTTTCTGGACGACCTTCGGCGCGGGAACGACCGCCGCTGGCGCCGCGGCGGGCGCCGCCTGCGCGGGCGCCGTCTCTACGGGCGCCGTCTGCGCGGCCGCCGCCGGGACCACGGGGACCTCGATCATAGGGGGCGCGCCGCCTCCGGGGAGCGCCTTGCCCGCGGCGCGTTCGTGCGCCAGCTTCAGGTAGGCGCGCAAGGACTCAAGTTCGCGCTCGCGCGTCTCAAGCTTCTCGGCGGATTCCCATGACGCGATGGCCTCGGGCATGCGGCCCTGCAGGTAGCGCAAGGAGCCCAGGCGTTCCAGACCCGTCGCGCTCTGAGGCTCTAGGGTAAGAACGTCCGTGAGCAGGGCCTCGGCGCGCGCGGAATCGCCCCGAGTGTTGGCGAACTCGATCTGATAGAGGAGTTCCTCGATGAAGCCGCGCGGGTGGTCGGCCGGCAGGCGCGTGGCCTTCAGGCCGAGAGCCTTCTCGAAGTCGCCGAGCAGGTGATCCAGCCGCGCGTCGTCCGGCTTCTGGCTGTGGGCGTACGAAGTCAACAGCATCGCCAGGCGGTCCTCCCCGTAGAATACGCGGCGCAGGCCGTCGACCAAGGTCGCGTCGAACTTCTCCTTGGGCTCGGGCAGGTCGGCGTAGTAGCCGGCGACCAACTCCAGCCGGTTCGAGAGGCGCACCAAAGCGGGGCTGAGCGGCTGGCGTTCGGCGAAGGCGACGAGCGCCTTCTTGGCCAGGCGGTAGCGGCGCTCGTCGATAAGGCGGCGGACGTCGGCCAGGCGCGGGTCGCCCAGATCCTGCGGCTTGAGCTCCTGGCTGTACTCGTAGCCGTAGTCCGGGCCGCGCTCGCGCAGGCGCTTGGCCTGGTCGAGAAGATCCTGGCTGATCTCCTCGTCGGCGGTCGGCGCGCCGAAATGGTAGGTCAGGCTCACGCGGTGGGAACCGGACTGGCCCGCCACGCCGCCCACCGGGATCAGGAACGCATAGTCGAACTGAATCTTGTTGATGCGGTAGGCGCCGCCGACGGTCATCTGCCGCCAGCCGGAACTATCCAGGCCCCAGCCCAGGGAGCCGCGCAGGCCGAATTGGCCGTACTCGAGCGTCGGGAAAAAGCGCTCCGCCGCGAAGACGACGTCGCGCGCGCCGCCCCCGGACGCGACGGGATGCTGCTTGATTTCGCCCATCAAGCTCAGCCAGAGGGAACGATACGCGACGCCCAGATTGATCGACCGGCCCAGCTTGTCGGAACCCGAGAAGCCCACGTCGGGCTGATTCGCGTTCAAGACGGACAGCCCCGCTTGAAAGCGGCGCGGGAAGCGGTACAGCAGGCCCACGTCGGCGCCGTAGGCGCTCTTGCTCGTCTTGCCGCTGAGCGCCGGGTCCTTGCCGCCGAGACACTGCCCCTGATCGCAGGCATTGGCGGCCTCCAGGCCGGGGGAGAACGAATGGGAGAGCATCTTCAGGTTGAGGCCGGCAAGGAGCTGGGCCCCGTCCTCGGACGCCCACGCGCGGCGGCCGTAAGAAACGGCCAGCGTCTGCTCGTTGTAGAGGCCGGTGAGCGCGAAGCGGTTCCAGGCCAGGCCGAGCGTGCCGTTGCGTCCGTGCGCCAGGGGATGCGCGTACGCCAGATCGGAAGTCCCCAGGTCCGACCCGTCGGACAACCCGACGTAGAGGCGCGAGTACGCCGCGCTGAACTGCGGGCGGTCGAGCTGGGCCAGACCGGCGGGATTGTAGTGGACGGCGTAGGCGTCGTCGGCCAGGGCGGTGAACGCG
>CAIQSZ010000460.1 GCA_903874575.1 uncultured Elusimicrobia bacterium | reverse complement strand
CGACCACCTCGGCGCGGTCGCGCCATTTGTTAATCGGGCGGCCGGGCGCTTTCTCCAGCAGGCGCACCGACGCGTCGGAGTTGACCCCGACGACGAGCAGATCGCCTTGGGCCTTGGCTTTCTCCAGGACCTTCACGTGGCCCGCGTGCAGGATGTCGAAGACGCCGTTGGTGAAGACGACGTCGCGGCCTTCCCAACGCCACAGCTCGCGCAGGGTCAGCAGCTTCCTCAAGGGCGTGATCTTGGACGCGGAGGGCTTCATCTCAGCCGTGCGCGAGGGGCGCGTCCGGAAATAACGCGTCTTCCAGGATGCCGCACCAAATCTGAATGACCGTGATATGAACCTCTTGAATCCGGGCCGTCGAGTCCGACGGGACGCACAGGCAGTGGTCGCATTCGGCCTTCATCCTGCCGCCCGTGCGGCCGGTAAGGCCGACGACCGTGATGCCCAGTTCCTTGGCGGCGGCGACGGCCTTGAGCACGTTCTTCGAGTTGCCCGAGGTCGAGATCGCGACCGCGACGTCGCCGGCGCGGCCGTGGGCGCGCAGTTGGCGGGCGAAGACTTCCTCGTAGCCGAAATCGTTGGCGATGGAGGTGAGGTCGCCCTGGTTGACGGTGAGGGCCAGGGCCGACAGCGGCGGACGGTTGCGGCGGTAGCGGCCCACCAGTTCGTCGGCGAAGTTCTGGGCGTCGCAGGCGGAGCCGCCGTTGCCGAAGGTCAGCAGCCTGCCGCCGTCGCGGTAGCACCGGAGCAGGACGGCGGCGGCTGCGTCGATCACGGGAGCGAACTTCGAGGTCGCCGTCATCGTGTCGGCGGCTTCCTTGAGCTGGGCGAGGATGGTCTCCTTGAAATCAGCCATGGGCGTCCTCCTTGTCGAGCAGCTTGGTTTTCTCGATGAAGTGCGTGTCGAAGTCTCCCGCCATGAACACCGGGTGCGCCACGATTTTCGCGTGCAGGCCGGCGGTGGTTTTCACGCCGCGCACCTTCAACTCGCCCAGCGCGCGCAGGGCGCGCCGCAAAGCCGTCGGCCGGTCGGCCGCCGAGACGATGAGCTTGGCGATCATGCTGTCGTAATAGCTGGGGATGGTGTAGCCGGGGTAGGCGTGGGTATCGACGCGCACGCCCGCGCCGCCCGGAAGCTCCAGCTCCTCGATGCGGCCGGGGCACGGCATGAAGTTGTTGTCCGGGTCCTCGGCGTTGATCCGGTGCTCGATGGCGTGGCAGCGGATTTCCGAGGCGCGTTCCTGGCCGAAGGGGAGCCTCTCGCCCGCGGCGATGCGGATCATCAGTTCCATCAGGTCCACGCCGGCGACCGCCTCCGTCACCGGATGCTCGACCTGCAGGCGCGCGTTGACCTCGATAAAGTAGAACTTGCCGTCCTGATACAGGAACTCGACGGTCCCGACGTTCTGATAACCCGCGGACTTCGCCAGGCGGACGGCCGCGGCCTGCATGTCGCGGCGGATGTCCGGGGTGAGCGCCGGCGAGGGGGATTCTTCGACCAGCTTCTGGTGGCGGCGCTGAACCGTGCAGTCGCGTTCCGGGAAGGCGACGACCTCTCCATGTTTGTCGGCCGCGATCTGGATCTCGACGTGGCGCGGGCGCTCAAGAAGCTTCTCGATGAACACGGAGCCGTCGCCGAACGCGGCCTTGGCTTCGGCGGCGGCGGCTTCCAACTGCGGCTTGAGCTCCGACGCTTGGCGGACGACGCGCATGCCCTTGCCGCCGCCTCCGGCCGACGCCTTGATGAGGACCGGGTAGCCGATATCCGCCGCGACTCTGGCGATGTCGACGCCCGCCTCGACGTCGCCCTGGGTGCCGGGGACGACGGGAACGTTCGCGGCGATCGCGACGGCCTTGCCCGCGCTCTTGAAGCCCAGCTTGCGGCTGGCCTCGGGCGGCGGGCCGATGAAGACGATCCCGCGCTTAGCGCAGGCTTCGGCGAAGTCGGCGTTCTCGGAGAGGAACCCGTAGCCCGGGTGGATGGCGTCGGCGCCGGTCATCTGGGCGGCGGTGAGCACCGCTTCCTGGTCCAGGTAGGACAGCTTCGACGGGCCCGGGCCTATGCAAACGGCCTCGTCGGCCATGCTGATGTGACGCGATTCCCGGTCGGCATCCGAGTAGACGGCGACGCTTTTGATGCCCATCTCGCGGCACGCGCGGATGACGCGCACGGCGATCTCGGAACGGTTGGCGATCAGGATCTTCTTGAACATGGGGCCTCTGTCAGGGAGTGGGCGCGTTCAGGCTTGCGCGCATGCGGCGAATGTAATCCTGGTCCGGCGGGCTCTCGCAGAGCGCGCCCGCGCGGTTGACGTCGGCGAGCGCCTCGCCGGGACGGCTCATCTCCGCGTAGGTCGAGGCCCGCGCCAGCAAGATGGTGCACTGGTCGGCGGGCGAGATCCCCGGGAACGCCAGCATCTCGCCGTACTGCGCGAGCGCAAGGAGGGGCCGGCGCAGCGCGTGGTGATAGGTGTCGGCCAGGATCGCATGCAGGTGGTAAAGGCTCTTGAGACTGAGATTGGAGGGATAGGTCTGCGCCAACTGCAGGGACCGTAGGCAACGCAACTCCGCGTCGGCCGGGGATTTCCGATAGTACGCCGCCTCGCAGAGGTAGCCCCACGCCATCGGATCGCGCGGATTGATCGCCGCCGCGGTCTGCGCCAGGATCAGGCCCTTGTCGGCGTCGCCCTTCCCGAAGGCCTCCTCGACCTGGCGCATCAAAGTCCAGTTGTACGGGCGGGTCCAGCGATCACCCTCCAGCGTGAACAGCACGCGGTCGCGGCGCGGCGGGGAGCCGGCGGCCTTGAGATCGTAGGAGAGAAGGACCGCGCCGGGTTCCTGATATTCGATGCGCAAGTCGGACCAGGTCCAAGAGGGCTCGTCGCGCGAGGCCCTGAACTCATCCTCCGAGCAGCTCCGCTTCGCCGCGTTCGAGAACATCGCGTAGGCCGCCGCGTAGTCGCGGGTGCGCAGGGCTTCCAGATATTCGGCCCCGAGCTTGGGGACCAGGATTTCAGGTTTTCGGCTCACGTAGAACTGCCAGAGACCGTACGCCCCGGCGGCCACTCCGAGGACGGCGGCGGCCGCGTTCAGAAACTTGCGCGCGGCGTCGCCTTTCGGCCTGGATCGCCTTTCCATCGCGACGGGCGCGGGAGGCGGAGCGCTCCAGAGGTCGTCGAGGGGCTCGGAGCCGGGCGTCGCGGCGAACTGGCCCGCGGTCGGCAAAAGCGCGGATGCCGGCTGATTCGTGACCGCGGTCTGAGGGATGTCCGAGGGCGGCGAGCCCGGGATCGCCGTCTGCGGCGGCGGCGCCGTCGTCCCGAGCCGAGCGATCGAATGGCCGCACTTGTCGCAGAAGTTCTTCGCGACGGAGTTCTGATTCCCGCACGCGCCGCACACGCGGGCGTTGCGGCCGCCGCATTTCCGGCACTCAAGGCGAGGCTCCGCCGAGGCGAATCCGCACTTCGTACAAATAATCTGAGCGGCGGCGGTCATGGGCCTAGGGCCTGGGTTCCAGAAGAAAGAGCGGGCGGCCGTACTCCACGGCTTCACCCGCGTCGGCGAAGATTTTGGCGATGCGTCCGGCGCAGGGAGCTTTCACCCGTTTGGCGGCGCCCGAACCGGAGACGATCACGGCGAGCGCGTCGCCCGCGGCGACTTCGACGCCTTCCTCGGCGCGGCGGGCCTTGCCCGGCTCCGCCCATTGGAACACGCCCACGTTTTCCGAAGCGACGGGCACGAAGCGGCTGGCCGGCATGCCCGCGCCGGCGATGGCCGCAGGCGCGTCCGTCGTGCTGAGGGCGAAGCCGACGCCGGACTTCTTATAGACGGCCTCGACGAGGTCGGTGGTCTTCATCCAAGTCAGCACGGCGCGGATATGTTCGGTGTCCATGGTCATCTCCGATTGGGAAGGTTATGAGGGTTTCGCGGGAGCAGTCCCGAAGAGACCGGATCGTACGCCATCGGAAGGAGCTTAAAGACGGTGGTTCGTACGACGGAGCGCCGGCCCGTTTTGGCGTTTAGGTCGATCAGGTGGACCGCGGTATCCTTGCCGCTGAATTCCGCCATCACTTGGCGGCAGGCGCCGCACGGCTTGGCCGCCGCGCCGGCGACGGCGATCGCTCGGAGCGCGCCATGCCCGGCGGAGATCGCGCGGCAGATCGCCGCGCGTTCCGCGCATATAGACAGGCCGTACGAGGCGTTCTCCACGTTGCAGCCGGCGAACACGCGGCCCGACTCTGTCAGCACCGCGGCCCCGACGGGATAGCGCGAGTACGGGCAGTAGGCGCGCGCGCGCGCCCGGATCGCCGCCTCGACGAGGCGCGCGACGGCGCGCTTCCCTTTGAGATTCACAGGTACTTCCCCACGAGCAGATCCAGTTTTTTGAGCGTCTTCTTATTGCGGCAGTCGGGATCGGTGAACAACGCTCCCTTCAGGGCTTGGGAGAAGGCCGGCTCCAGCGGCGCGGCGGCGATGCGCGGCACGGCCGCGCGCATCAGGCGTTGGGCGTTGGCGGAGTTCGCGCGGAGGTTGCGCACCACCATCTCGGTGTGGACCTCCTCGCCCTCCTTCCAACAGTCGTAATCGGTGACCATGGCGACCTGCGAATAGACGAGTTCGGCCTCGCGCGCCAGTTTGGCCTCGGTCGCGGCGGTCATGCCGATCAGAGACCAGCCGAACGAGCGGTGCATCTCGGACTCCGCCTTCGTCGAGAACGCAGGGCCCTCCATGCAGCAATAGGTGCCGCCGAAGACGGACTCGATGCCGAGTTCACGGGCGCATTCGTAGACGAGCGCGTTCTGTCCGGGAGCGAACGGAGGATTGAGGGCGACGTGGGCCACCACGCCTTGGCCGAAAAACGTCTGCACGCGGTCCTTGGTGCGGTCGACCAATTGGTCGGGGAACACGAAAGTCCGCGGCGCCAGTTCTTCCTTCAGGGACCCGACGGCGCTGAAGGCAAGCGCGCGCTCGACTCCCAGGGACTTCAGCGCCCACATGTTGGCGCGCTGGTTGATCTCGGTCGGCGTGAAGACGTGGCCGCGCCCGTGCCGCGGAAGAAAGGCGCACGGCACGCCTTCCAACTCACCGAGCGTGATCGGACCTGAGTGCGCGCCGAAGGGCGTTTTGATCGTCATCGCGCGAGGATTCTTGATCGAATCGGAGGAGTAGAGGCCGCTGCCTCCGATGATCCCCACTTTCGCGGCGTTTTTCTGTTTTTTCACGGACAATAGCCTCCGAGGGGGAGCAGTTCGGCGATCATCACGTCGAGCCGCCCGAAATCGATGGGCTTCTGGATGAAGCGGGTGCGCGGGGTCTTCGGCAGAATGGGCGCGAGTTTGTCGTGCGCGTGGCCGGACATGAAGATCACGGGAATGTTCTTGGTCCCCGCGTCCTTCTGGAGCACTTGATAGGCCGACGAACCGTAAGCGCTCGGCATCTGGACGTCGGTGATGATGAGGTGCGGCCGGTGTTCGGCCGCCTTCTGGGACAGTTGGAAGCCGTCGTCGACGACGATCACGCGGTGTCCCTTGCCGGACAGATAGCTGTCCAACACCGAGGTGATGTCGGGATTATCGTCGGCCAGGAGTATCTGCGCGATCATGCAAGGCCGTCGGCCAGCCCGGGATAGATCGGAAAACGGCGGCAAAGGGAGGTGGTCTCCTGCTTGACCCGCTTGAGCGCGGCGTCGTCGGTTCGGGCCTTGAGCGCGTCGTCGATGAGTTCGGCGATCGCGTCCATTTCGGGCTCCTTCATCCCGCGCGTCGTCACCGCGGGCGTGCCGACGCGCACGCCGGAGGCGATGAAGGGCTTCTGGGGGTCGTAGGGGATCGCGTTCTTGTTGACCGTGATGCCGGCCTTGTCGAGCGCTTCCTCGGCCTCCTTGCCCGTCGCGTTCTTCGGGCGCAGGTCCAGGGAGAACAGGTGGCAGTCGGTGCCGCCGGCGACGACGCGGAATCCGCGGTCGGTCAGCGAGGCGGCCAGGCGCCGCGCGTTGGCGATGACCTGCAGTTGGTAGCGCTTGAACTCGGGCTGCAGCGCCTCCCCGAAGCAGACGGCCTTGGCCGCGATGACGTGCATCAGCGGGCCGCCCTGCTCGCCGGGGAAGACCGCCTTGTCCAGAGCCGGCGCGTGCGCGGTCTTGCACAGCACCATGCCTCCGCGCGGGCCGCGGAGGGTCTTGTGCGTGGTCGTGGTCGTGAAATCCGCCAGTCCGACGGGCGAGGGGTACACGCCCGCCGCGATGAGGCCCGCGTAGTGCGCGATGTCGGCGGCGAACAACGCGCCGACCTCGTCGGCGAGCGCCTTGAGCCGGGCCCAGTCGATGACTCGGGAATAGTTCGAGGCTCCCATGAAGATGAGGCGAGGCTTCTTCTCGAGCGCGTCGCGCGCGGCCTTCTCATAGTCGATGAGCTCGTCCTCGCGGCGCACGTCGATGGGGACGATCTGGTAGTACTTGCCGGAGAAGTTCATCGGGTGGCCGTGGGACAGATGGCCGCCGTGGGCGAGATTGAGTCCCATCACGGTGTCGCCGGGTTTGAGCACTGAAAGATACATCGCCATGTTCGCCTGGGAGCCGGAGTGGGGCTGGACATTGGCGTGCTCGGCGCCGAACAGCGTTTTAGCGCGTTCGATGGCCAGCGTCTCGGCGGCGTCGACGAATTCGCAGCCGCCGTAGTAGCGCTTCCCCGGGTAGCCCTCGGCGTATTTATTGGTCAGCACGGAGCCTTGCGCCGCGAGGACGGCCTCGGAGGCGTAGTTCTCGGACGCGATCAGCTCCAGATTGTCGGCCTGGCGCCGCGATTCAGCCGCGATCGAGGCGTAGAGTTCGGGGTCGAGCTCAGCGAGGGTCTTGGGCATGGGGAGTCCTCCGGATCGGGATTTTAAAGGGGCCTGGGACGTCGGGGGACGGCGGGCGGCGCGGAGAGGAGGCGCTCATGCGGTTTTCGAGGCCTCCTGAATCCTCGCGGACGGGACGATTCCCTCCCGCAGGATTCTGGCCGTCGCGCCGGTGGCGTCGACGATGGTCGCCTCGCCGGCGTCGACGGCGCCGCCGTCGAGGAGGAAATCGATCTCCGCGCCCAGCGCGGCGGCCACCGCATCGGCGTCGTTCAGGGCGGGCGCGCCGGACTTGTTGGCGCTGGTACACACCCACGGTACCCCGGAGGCGGCCAGCATGGCCCGCGTCCCGGGGTGCGCCGGGACGCGGACGGCGACGGTCGGATATTCGGCGAAGGTGAGCAGGCGTCCCTGGGCGGTCGGTTTGAGCAGGAGCGCGACGGGCCCGGGCCATAGCGTCCCGGCCAGCGCCTCGGCCAGCGGCGTCCACTCGACCCACTTCTTGGCTTCATCCAGGGAGTGAACCAGGACTTGCAGAGGCTTGAGCGTCGAGCGCTCCTTGATCTGCAGGAGACGGCGCGTCGCGGCCTTGACGAGTCCCGTCGAACCGAGCGCGTAAGACGATTCGGTCGGAAACGCGACGATCCTGCACCCCTTTCCGGCGGCGCCGAGCTTGGCGGCGTCGGCCGGGGACAGGCTCGCGTCGGCGGCGGTTTTCAGGGTCTCAAGCATGCGCGGGCTCCGGATCCGGATGGAACAGGATGACGAATTCGCCGAGAATCTCGGGCCGCGCGGCCAGGGCGGCCTTGACGCCGGCGACGGTACCGCGGAGGTATTCCTCATGGATTTTCGAGAGTTCGCGCGCGGCGACGCATTGCGCCTGCGGGCCCAGCGCGGCCTCGGCGTCTTCAAGGAGCTCGAGCGCGCGGAACGGCGACTCATAAACGGCGATGGTGCGGCCGAGCGTCTTGGCGTCTTCGAGCGCGCGGCGCCGCTTCGAGGCGGCGCGCGGCAGGAAGCCGAGGAATACGAAGCTGTCGCCGGGCAGTCCCGAGCCCGCGATCGCGGCGGTCACAGCGGCCGGTCCCGGCAGGGAGGTCACCGGCAGGCCTTCTCGCCGGGCGGCCGCGACCGCCCGGCGGCCCGGATCGGACACGCCGGGGCAGCCCCCGTCTGAGACCAGGCTGACGGCGTCGCCGCGGCGCACGCGTTCCAGCAGCTTCTCGACGGAGCGCTCGTCGTTTTCGTCGTAGCGCTCCAGCGGCGCGCCGAGCCCGAAGTGCGCCATCAGCCGGCGCGTGCGGCGGGTGTCCTCGCAGAATACGACCGAGGATTCCTTCAGCGCGCGCAGCGCGCGCGCGGTGATGTCCTCGAGGTTGCCGATCGGCGTGGGCACGACGTACAGCATCAGTCTTGATTCTCCCCGCCGGCCAGAGTCCATTCGGCGGATTCCAGGCGCAGAAAAATATCGACGACGCGAGGGTCGAACTGCGAGCCGGCCCCCTTCTTGAGTTCTCCGACGGCGATCTCCCTGCCGAGCGCCTTGCGGTACGGGCGGTCGGAGGTCATCGCGTCCCATGCGTCCAGGACCGCGACGATGCGGGAGCCGAGCGGGATTTCCTCTCCTTTCAGCCCCTCGGGGTAGCCGCGGCCGTCGTACCATTCCTGATGGTACAGGACCATCTGCGCGACGGGGCCGAGGTACTTCACGGGCGACAGTATCTGGTGGCCGATGATCGGATGCTGCTTCATCCGTTCGTACTCTTCGGGCGTCAATTTGCCGGGCTTGAGCAGGATGGCCTCGTCGATGCCGATCTTGCCGATGTCGTGCAGGAGCGCCGCGTATTCGATGTAGCGCGTCGTCTGCTCGGGCAGTCCCATTTCGAGGGCGACCTTGCGCGCCTTCACGCGCGCACGGTCGGAGTGCTCGCGCGTGTAGGCGTCCTTGGAGTCCACGGCGCGGGCCAAAGTCTGCACCATCTCCAGATAGAAGGTTTGCAGGCTATCGAATAGGTCCATGTTGTGCAGCATGACCGCCGATTCGCCCGCGAGGATTCCGAGGAACTTAACGTTGTAGGCGCTGAACGGTTCGGCGTCCTGCTTGGCGTGGAGGTTGAGCACGCCGATGGGCTTGCCCTTGACCATCAGCGGGATGGAGACGAAGGGCTCCACGTCGCCGGCCACGGGCGAGATATAGCGCGGGTCGTCGGCGGGGTCGGCGATGAAGATGGGCCGGCCGGAGGCGAACGCCTTGCCGGCGACGCCTTCCCCGGGCTTGAGGACCAGCCGCTGATTGCCGTGGGCGAAGCTGCGCGCGGCGACGATCTCCAGGCAACTCTCCTTCTCGGACCACATCATGACCGAACCCCGGTCGCATTTCATCAGGCTGCACGCGCAGTCCAGCACCGCGCGGCCGAACTCCTCGCGCGACACCGCGCCCGCGTGCGACACCCCGTGCTCCTGCAATGAAAGGAGCATCGAGAGGAGCTCATCGAGCTTGCTCCAGCCTTCCGGCGCCAGCGCCGGCGCGGCCTTGGATTGGTCGAGCGCGAGGGCGTGCAGGCGGTTTATGAGGATGACGAGGGCCGCCAGGAGGCCGACGCACAGGATGATCAGGACCCAGTCCAGAGGCGAGAAGGCCATCGCGTCAATCTAGCATTTCGCCGCGCGCGTCGTCCACGCCGGAGGGAACGGAAAAATATCTATTTTTTAATGGTTTTATCATCCTTCAGCATGTCGAGGGCCTTCTCCTCTCCGACCAGGTCGACCAGCAAGGTTCGCGCGCCGCCGCGGATGACCTCATCCGGCGATTGGCGGGCGTAGCGCGCCAGAAGGGGCGCCGCCTGGGGATTGCGGGAGGCGAACACGGCCGCCGTCCACAGCATGCGCGTCGCGTCGTCGGCGGCGGCGTCGTGCTCTCGGATCATCGCCGTGGTCTCATCGTCGTTTGAACAGGCGCCGACCTTGAGCGCCAAGCGATGGCGGACCTCCTGGTCGGTCTTGGCATCGCGCATGATCGCCAGCATCTCGTCGCGCGTGGCGCGCGCCTCGGCCGGTTCGATTTGGGCGCCCGCGGCTTCCACGGCGCGTTCGTGGTCGTCGGGGTTTTCGGAGCGCGACCACCTGCGGACGTCGGGCAAAGTAAGCTTCCAAAAGTACCGGCCGAGCAGGCGGGCGACCGCGGGGCTCTCCTTGGCCTTTCGCCTCAGCAGGGGCAGGCTCTTGTCCCCCTCCCATTGGGCGAGCGCGGACAGGGCCTCGTACTGCGTCCACCACTCGTTGCGCGCGCTCAGAGCGTTGGCCGACGCGGCCGACGGGGCCTTGAACTTCCGCTCGGCGATCTTGCGGACGTACGGCAGGGCCTGGCGGGAGCGCAGGCGGAACGCCCCGTTGATGCCGAAGAGCTGGCTTTCGAATTCCTCTTGGGTAAGGTAGGTGACGAACATAGGCTCCAATTGGGG
>CAIQSZ010000459.1 GCA_903874575.1 uncultured Elusimicrobia bacterium | reverse complement strand
CGTCGTTGGACAGCACCAGTTCGTCGGCGGCGGCGGCCCATCCGTGCTCCTCGGCGAAGTGGGCGGCCAAGGCGCGTTTGGCGGCCAGACGGCCCGCGACGCGGTCGCGGCGACGACGGGCCGGGAGTTCGTCCAGCGCGGCGGCTTCGGCCGGCGAGAAGCGCGCGCGCAGGCCCGACGGCAGGGCGGCGGCGCGGTCGGCCTCGTCGCGGGAACAGAACGCTAGGCGATACGGGGGCCGGCCTTGGATCGAGGGTATCATCAGGACCGACGGCATTATACTTCTTCGCGGACGCTCGCGCTCGCTTGACACCGGTCCCCTAGCCCCGCTACCATTCCTAAATCATGCAAGGACTTATTTCCGACGGCTGGTTCTATCTCTCCTTCGCGAGCCTGTTCGTGAGCGGAACCCTGTTCTTTTTCCTGCTCGGGCAATATCGGGCCGCCGTCGAGGCCGCCGATCGGCCCGAAGGCGAGGCCGACGCTCATGCCGAGTCGCCCGCGGCCTCGGCCGTCCGTCCCGTTTACGTTTCCGACGATTCCGCTTCCAATGCGAAGGTCGCGTCGGCGCCTTCGGGGAGGCTTGCCGAGAAGGTCTCCTCTCCGGAGGTGGAGCCCGCGCCCGCAGGAGCGCCGTTCGAAGGCCACGAACGGCGTAGGGAAAACCTGACCGGGGGTTCCAGCCCCGCCGTGCTCTATCTCCAGAGCATCAAGAGCCAACTCGACGTGCTCAACGGTTCCGTCGCAGAACTGTCGAGGCGCGTCGATTCGATCTCCGGCCGCGACGAGGCCCTTATCGAGCGCTTCGGCGAGTTGTCGGCCGCGGTCGCCGAATTGAAGGACGCCGTCACCCTGGCTTCATGCTCCGGAGCCGCCGCAGAAGCGGTCCCGGCTCCGTCCGCGGAGCGCGCGCCGGCGCCCGATCCGGCGGAGGCGGCGGAGGACGTCCCTTCGGCGGCCCCCGTCGAGACGCCTCATGTGAATCCGGCGCCGGCGCCCAAGATGGAAACCAATCCGGACCCGAATTTCGAGCGCACCTTCAGCCTGAAATCGGCGGCGAGGACCGGGGAGAAGGCGTCTTCCCCGGTTCCTGATATCCCCGCCGCGAAGCCGGCGCCGGCGGGCGACGAATCCATCCGTCTTGAACTCGACGAGCTCATCGAAACGCAACTTGCCGCCAAGACCTCCCGGAGGGCGCCGTCGCCTTCCGCCGTCGTCGAGCTTTCACCCGTCTCCGAGTCCGCGGCGGTTTCCGTGGAATCGACCCCCGAAGCCGCGGCCGTTCCCGCGCCGACGCCTGCAAAGGAACAGACGGCGCCCGTCGTTGAGGCCGCGCCGGCGGAGCCCGAAGACAAGCCTCGTCGGGGGCCGGTCTGGCCCGTCTGACGGTCTTCATTTCGGCGGCGCTGGCTCTCCTCTCACCCCGTGTTTCGGCCGGCGTTCTGCCGGACGGCGCTTTCGCCGCCAAGGCCGCCGGTTCCACCGGAGCCGCTTTTCTGCGCGAACCTTTCGGCGCGCGCGCCGCCGCCATGGGCGGAGCGTTCGCGGCCGGCGCGACCGGCGCCGAGGCCCTGCTCCAGAATCCCGCCGGACTCGGCCGCTTCGAACCACAGAACCCGTCCGAGGTCGCCCTTGGCTACGACTCCTTGATCGAAGGCGCCTACAAGGGATCGGCGTCGTACGCGCGTTCCGTGGGCGTGAACGCGGCGCTGGGGGCGGGCTTGGTCTATGCGTCGCAGTCCCCGCAGGCCGCCTATACGGCCCAGGGCGACTCGTCGGGCTCGTTCGCCCCTTTCGACGCGGCCTTCGGAGTCGGCGCGGCGGTGCGCGCCGGGGCGTTTTCTTTCGGAGGCGGCTTTAAGGCGATTCGGTCCTCGCTTGGCGAGCGCTCCGGCACGACGGTCGCAGTCGACCTCGGCTTCGTCGGACGTCATGTCGCCGACCTCGGCGAAGGCCCCCTCGACGTCGGCGCCGTGGTCTCGAACCTCGGCCCGCCGCTGAAGGTCGGGTCCGCGGCCGATCCGCTGCCGATGCGCGCGCGCGCCGGAGGCGTATGGCACGCGTCCGAGAGATCGGACGCGGCCCTCGATATCGTCTTTCCCGTCGACCAGGATCCGTACGCCGCGTTCGGCTTCGAGGAGCGCTTCCCGGCTGCGATGGTCGGATCGTCCAAGGCGTGGTCGGCGTTGCTGCGCGCGGGCTACGACCAGAACCGGGCGCGCGACGTCGACGGCTTCGCCGGCGCGTCGTTCGGCGTCGGGCTGGACACGCCGGCCCTGCGGCTGGACTTCGCGTTCCTCCCGCTCGGGGCCCTCGGCTCGTCCACGCGCGTCGCCCTCGCGTTTCGTTTCTGAGAGCCGGCAGCCGTCCTCGGTTCAGGCCGTTTCGACGCAGACCGCGATGCCCAGCCCGCCGCCGATCGAGATCGCCGCGCAGCCGCGGCGTCCGCCGCGACGGCGGAGTTCCAGCAGCAATGAGAGGACGAGTCTCAGGCCGGTCGCGCCCATCGGGTGACCGAGGGCGATCGCGCCGCCCCGAACGTTGACGGTCTGGTCCTTCAAGCCTAGTTCCGCGATGTCAAGGAGGACCTGGGCGGCGAAGGTTTCATTGATCTCCCAAAGGTCCACGTCGCGGACGCGCCAGCGCGCGCGTTCCAGCGCCTGACGGATCGCCGGGACCGCGGCATAGGCCATGCACCGCGGCGGCACGCCCACCAGCGCAGTCGAGGCGACGCGGCCCAGCGCGAGCCCGGCGGCGGAACGGGGCGCGGCCAGGATGAGCGCGGCGCCGCCGTCGGCGATGCCGTGAACGTTGGCGCGGGTCATCAGGCCGAAGCCGTCCTCGAAGAGCGGCCGCGCTCCGGCCAAAATGGCCGTCGTCGCGTCCGGCCGCACCAGGTCGTCGGCGGCCAGGCCCGCGACGGGAACGATCTCCGCGGCCAGCGCCGCCGCGTTCTCCTGGGCCTTGTGGTGGGAGCGGCGCGCCCAGCCGTCCATGGACTCGCGCGTCAGCGTCTTCTCGAGCGCGAGAGCTTCCACGGTCTTGGCGATGGGCTGGCCGCAGGCGATGTCGGTGAACGACGGAACGAGGACGTCTCGGCGCAGGCGGCTGGGCGCGTCGGCGCCGACGGCGGCGGCGAACGGAGTGCGGCCGCGCGCGACGGCGTCGGCGGCGGTTTTGAGCGCCAGGAGGCCGCTCCCGCAGGCCAGGCTTACGGTCGAGCCGGGCACCTCGGGCGGGCAGCCCGCGCGGAGCGTGACGTAGCGCGCGCCGTAGCAGCCGTGCGGGCCGGCTTGGTACATGTTGCCGAACGCGACGAAGCTCAAATCCGCGGGGGTCAACGCGGCGCGCGCCAGCGCGCCCTTGAGCGCGAACGCCCCCAGGTCGAAGGGGTCCAGGTCCTTGAACGCGCCGCCCGGGGTGCCCCGGCCCGTGGAGCCGCGCGACCACGCGGCGAACGGCGTCCGCGCGCCGGCCAGGACCAGGGCCTCGTTCATCGGGCTCCTCGCAGCACCGCGCGCATTTCGGCGTGGATGAGACCGTTCGTCGCCAAGGTCTCGGCTCCCATCGCGGGCATCGTTTTCCAGGAGCGTCCGGCGAAATCGGTGACGGCGCCTCCCGCCTCGCGGACCAGCAGCCAGCCGGCGGCCACGTCCCATGGGCTGAGGCTGAACTCCCAGAATCCGTCGGCGCGGCCCGCGGCGATCCAGGCCAGGTCGAGCGCGGCGGAGCCGGAGCGGCGTACGTCATGGCAGCGCGTGATGAAGGCCTTGAAGCGGGCCAGGTAGAAGTCGGCGCGTTCGGCTCGATCGTAGCCGAAGCCCGTGATCAGCAGGGAGTCCTCGACGCGCCGGGTCTTCGTGACGCGCACGCGGCGGCCGTTCAGCGTGGTCCCTTTGCCCCTCTCGGCCAGGAAAAGTTCGCGTCGCGACGGATCGTAGACGCCGGCCAGTTCCGGTCGCCCGCGCCGCAGGATGCCGATCGACACGCAGGAGGCCGGATAGCCGTGGGCGTAGTTCGTCGTGCCGTCCAGGGGGTCGATCAGCCACAGACGTTCCGCGCCGGTGAGCTTGACCTCGTCTTCCTCGGCCTTATAATCGTCCTGCGGGAACGCGCGGCGGATATGGTCGAGTATGACCCGCTGGCTTTCCAGGTCGGCGTCCGTGACCAGGTTCGCGCGGCCTTTCGAGCGGTATGAGATCTTGCCGAAGCGTCGTTCCAAGACGGCGCCGCCGCGCCTCAGGGCGGTCTTGAGCAGGTCGCGACGGTTCATGGCTTCTCCCTAAGGGCTCGTACGACGGCGTCGGCCAGCGCGTCCGCGTCCGCGGAGCGGGCGGTGGTCGCCCGCACTCCGCGCGCGCGCAGGGCGGCGGCGGTCGTCGGGCCGATCGCGACGGCGGCGAGGGAACGGAACGT
>CAIQSZ010000458.1 GCA_903874575.1 uncultured Elusimicrobia bacterium | reverse complement strand
TTCCTAGATGTCTCATCGGTGTTGGGATTCCTTGATCAGATTCTTTTCGCGGTCCGTAAGCCGCTTATATCCTCGAGGATAGCTCCAGCCGAATCCCCATCGGAACTCGGTCGGCAGATAGGGCGTCCCGCCCGCCCGCACGCCCTTCAGCATCAGTTCCGCGATTTTCGGACGCCCGACGCTCGCGACGCAATTGCGGAGTTCGATATCCGCTTCTAAGCGCTCCGCTTTAGTTCCGCCCATCCAGTATTCATAGTCGTGCTTTTTACAGCAATTAAGCCACAGGTCCTTGTATTCCGAGGTCCCGTCGGGAAACAGAGTGCACCCGTCCGTCGCGAACGGGCGCAGCCGCGGCCGGTAAGCGCAGCCGGCGAAAGTAAAAATAAGCAAGGACGCGAAGGTTCTCACTTACCATGCCTTGACATAGGTGACCCCGCCGCCGCTGGGCCCGATATCGGGGATCAAATAGCCGAGCTCACGGCGGGATTTTTTAAACCTGAAATGCAGAAGATTGGGCATCAGATACCCGGTCGCGGCTCCGATCGCGGCCCCGACGACGATGTCCGAGGCGTGGTGAGCGTTCTCCGCGATTCTCAAGGCGCTGACGGCGGACGCGGCCGCCAGCGAAGCTCCGCAGGCGGCGGCATCGGCCTTGCCGCCGTATAAGTTCAACGCTCCGTGCTCGGCGCAGACCAGGCCGGCGGCGGCGAAGACGTTGGCCGCGTGTCCGCTCCAGAAGCTTTTCACGCAGTGCGGGTCATACTTGGAATTGGGAGCGCACTCGGCGCCCTCCGGGCGGCTTCTGGGGAGCGCATTGGAAACGGTCAGGTTCAGGACTTCGGTGACCGCGAACGTCTCCGCGTTAATCAAAGACAATTGAATCGCCGTGTCCTTGTTTCCGCCGGCCCAACGCGCGACGATGGGTCCGTCCAGAGCGGAGTAGCCGATCAACGCATAGGTCAAGAGGTCCGAAATGTTCGTCGCCCTATTTCGGCCTGATTCGGAGCGAATCAGCAAAGTGTTCCGGGCGTCCCTGTCGAACAGCGTCCCGCCTTTCCAGACGGCGGATTTGGGCGCGGGAACCAGATAAAAATTTGCGGCGGACCCGGCCACCGCCGCGCCCGTGACGACGTACTCCGAGGTTCTGAAGCGAGACCAATGCTCATCCCAAGCGTATTTTTCGACCTCGGCGGCGCGAATATCCGGGGCCAAGCACAAGAGCAACGCTAGAGCCGCTTTCATCAGAAAAAGACCTCCACTCCGCCGCCGCCGGGGGAAACAAACGGCGCGAAGGCATATTTGTCGGGATGCGCGCGCCGGCGGACCCTATAGACCGCCCGTCCGGAGGCGATCCCCAAGCCGGCCCCGAACAAGACGTCCGAAAGATAATGTTTGTTGCTCTCCATGCGCGTATAGCCCACGAAGCCCGCCAACAAGCAGGCCGGAACGCCGACCTTCCAGCCGTATTCCGATGCCGCCGCCGTGGCCAGGGCGAACGACGCCGAGGTATGTCCCGAAGGAAACGCGGCGAGGTCGGTGCTGTCCGGGCGTAAACGGGGCACGCTGTACTTAAGAATCAGCGTCTGAACTCCGGCCAGCGACAGCGCCTTAAAGCCCAGCAATCCAAATTCCTGCGCGGGCCGCGCGTCGAAATAGCCCGCGGCGAAATACGCCGTGCCCATAGCCGCCATCAGATACCCGGGATAGCCGATCACGGCTCCCGCGTTGGTGGCCCCTATGCCCATGGGCGCGTTCCTCCGCAGGGTGTCGGCGGTGTGGAAATCATCGAAGTTCGCCGTATTGCCGTACCGCGCGACGCTGGCTCCGGCTCCGGCCGTCATCAGCGTCAGAAGCCCTTCGGGTCGAATCTCTTCCCGGGTGCCGCGCAGCAAATCGCCAGGATACTCCCGCAGCCCGGTAAAATCCGCGGCGCCGGCCATCGCGGCCCATGGGAGCAAGAGACACAAGACGCCCATGGACGTGTATTTTTTTGCGTGGTTGGCCGCGACCACGGCGTCCGCGTCGCGGAGATCGTGCGCAAGTTCCGTGGCGATCTGCCCGGCTTCCGGAGCCGTCGAGCCGGCGCTCATCAATTCATAGGCGGCCTCGGTCTTTTTGTCGCGGGCGCGGGCCGAGGGGTCGTCGCTGTCGTCTCCCGGCATGTCCACGCCGAGTTCCTCGAGGATCATCTGCAGGCCCGCCGCAATCGGCAAGGCCAACAGGGCGCCCATCATGCCGAGCAGCGTCCCGCCGGCGATCAGGGCGAGGACCACTATGACCGGCGAGAGCCTCAGCACCTGCCCGTAGACTCTCGGGATAAGCACGTTGTTCTCGAACTCCTGATAGAGGACCATGCAGGCCAGCACCACGAGGCCCGTCGTCAGTCCGCGGCCCAGCGCCGTGAGGACGGCCGGCCCCATGGCCAGGAGCCCTCCGACGAAGGGAAGGACGTCCGTCAGCGCCGCGAATATGGCGAGGGCCAAGGCGTTGCGCACCCCGCAGGCGATCAGCAGCAGGAACGTGAACGTCGCCAGGGCGACCGACGTGATGATCTGTCCGCGCATGTAGCCGCCCACGATCGTCTCGAGGTTGTGAACGATTCGAGCCAAGCGCATATGGTAGTCGCGCGGCACGACCGCGTAGAGCGCGCCCTTGGCGCGCTTGCCGTCGGCGAGGAGATAGAAGGCGAGGAAAAGCGTCGTGACGCCGTAACCTATGATCAACACGGCTTGCGACGAATAGCCGATCAGGTAGGTCTGAAGACGCTCGAAGGACTGCTCCAAGCCGACGTTGCTCACGACGTGGGCGAACGTCGCCGTGAGACTGTGCTGGCCGAGCAAGGCGATCGACCGCTCGCGCTGCCTGGGGAGGTCGTGGAGTATCGCGGTGAGCTGCTCGATCAACGCCGGAACGGTCAGGAAGATCAGCATCGACGCGCCCAGGCTCAGGGCGAGAATGAACAGGATCAGGGCCTTCATGCGCTTGAGCCCGCGAGCCTCCATCGACTCGATGATCGGATTGATGGTCCCGACGAAGACCAGCGCCACCACCAAGAGAAGCACGACCACCCAAAGCCGATAGATCAGCCAG
Source organism: uncultured Elusimicrobia bacterium (assembly GCA_903874575.1). Taxonomy (GTDB): domain Bacteria; phylum Elusimicrobiota; class Elusimicrobia; order UBA1565; family UBA9628; genus GWA2-66-18. The sequence continues at coordinate 3,681 of CAIQSZ010000458.1, read as the reverse complement.
AGGCCGACCAGGGCCGCGGAGATGCCCCAGATCGTGCGCGGCGCGAGCTCGTGGCGAACCACGTTAACGTCGGGTGCGCGAACTTTCATCGAATGGACTGCCGCCATTTTGTCGCTCCCATCCTAGCGGAGACGCGCGGCTCGGCTCCATCGACTCCTCGTCACGATTTTATGACGGCCCGCCGTTGCGTCCATAGCCTCCGACCCTGCCTTGTCAGCGCGTCTGATCCCGCCCATAATTGCGCGACGCGGACGGACAACCGGAGGCGCTCATGCTCGGCATCAGATTCTTCAAGGCGGACCCGACGACTTTCGTCGCGCACCTCAAGAACGGCGCCGTCGTTCGGCAGGGTCCGGGGCTTTCGTTTTTCTATTTCGCGCCGACCTCCTCCATCGTCGCGGTGCCCATCAACACCGTCGACGTTCCCTTCGCCTTCCAACTGGTGACGAAGGACTTCCAGACCGCGACCCTGCAGGGCCAGCTCACCTACCGCGTCGCCGACCCGCCGAAACTGGCGTCCCTGCTCAACTATACGGTCGAGGCCCGCGGCGGATATATGACCGACGACCCCGCCAAGCTGGCGGACCGTCTGGTCAACCTCGCTCAGACGGTCGCCTTCTCCTCCATCCAGTCGCTGACGCTCGAGCAGACGCTGGCCGCGACGCAGTCGCTGGTGGCCTCGCTCCTGGAGAAAATCCGCGCCGCCGAGCTGCCGAAGTCGCACGGCCTGGAGATCATGGCGCTGACCCTCGTCTCGGTCCGCCCGACGCCCGAGACGGCGAAGGCCCTCGAGGCGGACGCGCGCGAGCAGCTGCAGCGCCGCGTCGACCAGGCGACCTACGCGCGCCGCAACGCCGCGGTCGAGGAGGAGCGCAAGATCAAGGAAAGCGAGCTCAACACGGAGCTGGCCGTCGAGGCCAAGCACCGGGAGATACGGGAGAGCCGCATGCAGGCGGACATCGCCGCCGAGCATCAGCGCGCCCTGCTCCTCGAGCGCAAGCTCGCCAACGAGCGCAAGGAGGCCGAGACGAAGGCTTTCGCGCTGGAGACCAGCCTGGCTCCGCTCAAGGGCGTGGACTGGCGCACGCTGATGGCCGTCGGGCGCGGCGGCATCGACTCGAAGATGCTGATCTCCCTGGCGTTCCACGACCTGGCCGAGAACGCGCAGAAGATCGGGACGCTGAACATGACGCCCGACCTGCTCAAGACGCTCGTCGAGGACGCCCCGACCGCGCAGGGCTGAGCCGGTGTACGAGAAGGTGGTCGTCGTCACGCGCCGCACGCGCCTGCAGGAGCTCGTCTCCCGGCACAATACCCCGGGGCAGGCGAAGTTCTACGTCGGCCAGCAGTTGGAGAACTTCTACGCGGCGAAGAAGTCCGTGAGCTCCGGCGAAGCGCGCGCGCGCGCCAAGCGCGCCGTCGCCGACTATCAGGCCGAAGACGACGCCTACCGGCCGGCCGTCGAGTCCGTGGTGCGGCGCCTGTCGGAGATGGACGTCCGCGTGGAAACCATCGACCGCGCGCTCGTGCCGTCCTACCTGTTCACCGAGCGCGACGTCGTGATGGCGCTCGGGCAGGACGGCCTGGTCGCCAACTGCGCGAAATACGCGGCGGGCCAGCCCATCGTGGGCGTCAATCCCGATCCGGCGCGCTTCGACGGGACGCTGCTGCCGTTCGGCGTCGAGGAGGCCGCCGGCGCCGTCGCCGCCCTGCTGGCCGGACGGGCGCGGACGCGCGAGGCCACTTTGGCCGAAGCGACGCTCAACGACGGCCAGAGCCTGCTCGCGTTCAACGACCTGTTCATCGGCGCGCGCACGCACGTCTCCGCGCGCTACCGCATCCGCGTCGGCGGCCGCGAGGAGAGCCAGTCGTCGAGCGGGGTCGTCGTCTCGACCGGAGCCGGCTCCACGGGCTGGCTGTCGTCGATGTTCAACATGGCCTCCGGCCTCGCCGGCGGCGCCGGGCGCGTCGCCCCCCCGAAGCTGCGCTGGGAGGACCGCGAGCTCGTCTTCGTCGTGCGCGAGCCCTTCGTCAGCCGCACCTCCGCCGCCGGCGTCGTCGCCGGGCGCGTCCAGGAAGGCGCCGCGCTGGAGATCGAGTCGCTCATGAGCGAGGGCGGAGTCATCTTCAGCGACGGCGTCGAGTCCGACTTCCTCCAGTTCAACTCGGGCGCCCTGGCGGCCGTCCGCCCCGCGGCCCGGCGCGCGCGCCTCGTCGTCCGCTAGTTCCACCCCGCCCCGCGCCGATGCTTGCCGGAAATGACGGCGCGAATAATATATAAACTGCGCTTGGTGGCGAGAGCGGTCGCGATAAGGCGTGTTCTTTTGTTTTGTCTGCCGGCGGCCTTCGCCGCGGGCTGCGCCGCCCGGTTCGCCCGGCGCGCGCCGGTCGAGGCCCCTCTCGGGACGGGGCTGGCTTCGCAGCCGGTTCCTCCCGGCCCTCCTCCGACCTTCAGCGAGAAGCAGGAGATGCGCGCCGGCTGGATCGTCGGCTGGCGTCAGATGATCTCGACGTCCGCGATCGACGACGCGATCGATATGGCCCAAGCGGCCGGTCTCAACACCTTGTTCGTTCAGGTCCGAGCCAGCGGGGACGCCTACTACCGTTCGGACTTCGTGCCCCGGGCGGAACAGTTGAGCGGGCAGCCCGCCGATTTCGATCCCTTGGATTACGCCCTGCGTCGCGGCCATGAAAAGGGATTTCAGGTTCACGCCTGGGTCAATATGGGCGTCGTTTGGCGCAGCAGCACGACGACCCCGGCCGACCCGCGCCATCTGTTCAACGCGCATCCCGATTGGATCATGCGCGACGCGACGGGCAAGCTCTCTTTCCCCGACGCGGCCGATCCCTCGCCCGGTTACGTCGAAGAGAACTATTGGATCAATTGGAGCCATCCGGACGCGCAAAAGCATCTCGCGGAGGTCGTCGGCGAGATCGCGGAGCGCTATCCGATCGACGGGATCCATTACGATTTCGTCCGCTATCCCGCCCGCATGGGGCCTCGAACCGCGGGCGTCGGCTACGACGCGCTCTCGGTCCGCCGTTTCAAGGACGAGACCGGGCTTGCGCCGGTCGAGCGGACCCGGCAGTGGGATGAATGGCGGCTTGCCCAGATTACGGCGACGCTCAAGGCTTGCCGGGAAGCGATCAAGAGCCGGCGGCCGAGCGCCGCCGTTTCCGCCGCGGTCTTAGCGGCATGGAATCTGGGATACGGACGCAACTTCACGGGTTATCGCGGCTGGCTGGAATCGAACGTCATCGATTTCGCGGCGTTGATGTCCTACTACAAGGACCCGATCCAGATATGGCAAAGCGTGCTCAACGCCCGCGAGGTCGCCGACGGTCGCCGCATCGTCTTGGGACTCAGTCTGTCGGCGCTGTCCGCCGAAAGCGCGGCCCGGGAAGCCGTTTTCTCTCGGGAGCAGAATCTGAAGGGATTTTCTCTATTTTCCCTGGACCGCGTAGAGCTTCGCGATCCTCTGCCCTATTTGAAGCGTCTCAAGTCCCTGTCCGTCGCCGACCCCGCGGACGCGCGCTACGGTCAGCGCGAACCGTTGTGGAACCGCGTCGCCGTCGTCGACTCCGAGCACCGGACGTTCTCGTTGCGCTTCTACAGTCGAACCGGAAAGACCAAGCTCGTCGTCTATCCTCGCGGAATCTTAAGGCTGCGGTTCGCCGTCG
>CAIQSZ010000457.1 GCA_903874575.1 uncultured Elusimicrobia bacterium | reverse complement strand
CCACGTCGATGACGATCAATCTTCCGGCGCCGGTGATCTTCGCGATGTACCTGGCGGTCGCGCGCAAGCAGGGCGTGCCGTTCAAGCGCATCCGCGGCACGTGCCAGACGGACATCCTCAAGGAGTACATCGCGCAGAACGAGTACCTGTACCCGCCGGAGCCGTCGATGCGGCTGGTCTTGGATCTCATCGAGTACTGCGTGAGGGAAGTCCCCCGCTTCTACCCGATCTCCATCTCCGGCTACCATATCCGCGAGGCCGGCGCCGACGCGGCGCAGGAGCTGGCGTTCACGCTGGGCGACGGGCGCGACTACGCGGAGCGCCTGGTCGGGCGCGGCTTGAACGTGGATGATTTCGCGTCCCAGCTTTCGTTCTTCTTCGACGTGCACAACGACTTCTTCGAGGAGATCGCCAAGCTGCGCGCCGCGCGTTCGATCTGGGCGAAGCTGATGCGCGACGAGTTCGGCGCGAAGAAAGAACTCTCTTGGATGCTGCCCATGCACTGCCAGACCGCGGGCGCCAGCCTCACCGCCCAGCAGCCCTTGAACAACTTGGCGCGCGTCGCCTACCAGGCGATGGCGGGCGTGCTGGGCGGCGCGCAAAGCCTGCACACGAACTCCTTTGACGAGGCGCTTTCCCTTCCCACGGACGCGGCGGTCATGCTGGCTCTGCGCACCCAGCAGTTGCTGGCGCTCGAGACCGGCGTGGCCGACACGCCCGATCCGTTCGGCGGCTCCTACTATCTCGAGACGATGACGAGGGAACTCGAGACGCGCGCGACCGGCCTGATGCGCCGCGTCAAGGAGCTGGGCGGCGTCGTGGCTGCGCTGGAGAAGGGCTTCTTCCACCGCGAGATCTCCGAGGCCGCGTACCGCCACGAGACCGATCTTGCCGGCGGGCGCCGGAAAATCGTCGGCGTCAACGCTCACGTCGGCGAGCATGCCGGTCCGCCCGTCCTGAAAATCGACCGCGCGGTCGAGCGGGGCCAGATTCGCCGCCTCAAGCGGCTGCGTCGCGAGCGCGACGATGGGCGCGTCCGTTCGTCCCTGGCGCGCCTGCGTTCCGCCGCGAAGGGCGACGAGAACCTCCTGCCGTTCATCCTGGAAGCGGTGGAGGCTTACGCCACCGTCGGCGAGGTCACCAGCGCGCTGAAGGACGTCTTCGGCGAATATCCGGTCTTCGGAGGCTGACCCGGCATGCAGATCGCCGTCTCCTGCGACGACGCCCGCTTCCGAGAGCAGCTCGGCGCCCTCCTTGAAGGCCAGGGCCACCGCGTGCAGGCCGTCTCGAGCGTGAAGGAGGCCTTGGACGCGGTGCGGTCCGGCCGCCCCGCGTTGCTGGTCCTCGCTCACGCTTCGGACGCGGAGGTGCCGGCGTTCCTGCGCCGCCTGCGCGAGAGCCCCGAGCAGCGCCGCCTGCCGGTGTTGTGCGTGGATACGAAGGCCGGGAGCGGGGAGGGCGTCGCCCTGCTGGACGCGGGCGCCGACGACGTCATCCATCGGCCGTTCCAGCCGCCCATCTTCTTGGCGCGCGTGCGCACGTTATTGCGCCGCGTGGTCTGGGCCGGCGAGGCGCCGGAGGAGACGGTGACCGTGCTGACCGGCGGCCCCGTCGAACTGCGCCTGGTCTCGCGCCAGGCCCTGGTGGCCGGCCAGCCCGTCGAGCTCACGCGCCTGGAGTTCGACCTCCTCGCCCACTTGATGCGGCATCGGGACCGCGCGTTCAAGCGCGAGGAACTGCTCGCCGCGGTGTGGAACTATCCCGACGGAGTCGAGACCCGCACGCTCGATAAGCACGTCGAGTCCCTGCGCCGCAAGATCGGCGGCGCGGCCCTCCTGCTCCAGACGGTCCACGGCGTCGGCTACCGGTTCTCCCCCCGTCGTTGACGCGTCGCGCCCGCGTCAGAGGACGATCGGATTCCAGTCCGGGGCTTCGCTGGTCAGCGCGATGACCCGCAGGTAGTCCGCTTTCGCCCGCTCGAATTCCGCGCGATCGTTCAGCGCTCTTGCCAGGTCCATCCGTCGGCGCAGGGAAAACGTCATCGTGGGGTCCATTTCCGAGGCGCGCTTGATTTCCGCCATCGCTTCCTTCAGCGTGTCCGCGCCGAACCGGGCGGCCAGCGTCAGAGCCGTCGATCTCAGTTCGTGCGCCGTCGGGTTCTCCAGATGCAGGCGGAGAGCCGCCGCGGTCAGGTCGAGAGCCTTGTCGATGAGCTGTTTGCCCTGCTCGCGCGGCGCGACGCGCGAGACGCGGAAAATCACCTCGCATCTCTGCGCGAGATAGTTGACCGACCAGGCATTGAGCTCCGTCGCGCGTTTCAGATCCGCGACCCCCGCCATGAACTTCGCGTCGATGCCGCGGGAGGCGTTCATCGTCTCCACGCCGCGGCGGAAAAGAAAGTCCGCGTAGCCCAGGCGTCCGAGCAGGATCGAGGCGGCCGTCAGCGCCGCGCAGGCGGTCCAGGCGACGACGCGGCCCGCCGTCCGCGGGAGCGCCGTATCCCGCCGCGCGGCGAAGCCGGCGAGCACGCACGCCGCCGCCAGGTTCGAGGGCGTGATCGGGTTGACCTGCGCCTGCAGAAAAAGACCGCGCAGGCCCGCGGCCGTGGCGGCGGCGAGTCCGTCCCGCGGCCGCTCCGCCAGCCGGCGACGGAGCGTTGCAAACAGCGCGCTCAGCAGCAGAAGGTAGGCGGCCAATCCCGCGAGTCCGAGAGTGATCGCGGCCTGCAGAAGGTCGTCGTGCGCGCTCAGTTGAAGAACCCAGGTCGCGTGCGAGAGCTTCACCCACCGGTCGCTTTTAAAGCGCCGGAACGGGATCATATACGTGTCCGGCCCCCAACCGAGCACCGGGCGGGCCGCCAGCATCGGCGCCGCGGATTTCAGCATCTCGACGCGCATCGCGTCGCTGTCGCCCTTCGCTAGTCCGCGTTGCAGCAACAGGAAGGCGGGCGCGGAAGCCAGCGCGCACGCCAGCCCCAGCCTGCGGGCGTCGCCGCCGCGCAACTTCAGTCGTCCCGAGAACAGCGCGTACGCCGCGGCCGCCAGCGCCGCGCCGGCCCATGCGGCGCGCGCCCAGGTCAGCAGCAGGCCGATCGCCGTCAGCGCGGCCGCGGCACGGCCGAGCGCGCTTTTTTTGTCGAACGCCTCGCGCAGGACGAACGGGAAGAGCAGGACCAGGCACGAGCCCAGCATGACCGGATTGCCGATGGTCGACGTAATGCGGCGGCCCTCGGGCAGCGTCTCCCCCGTCAGGATCGCCCGGCCGGCGATGCGCTGCGCGATTCCGAAGGCGCACAGCGCGGCGGCGAGGGCGACCAGCAACTTGGCGACGAGTTCGTCGCAGTCGTCTTGGGAGGACGCCGCCGCATAGAACAGCGCCGTGCACAGCGCCAGCGGCAGCAGGCCGTAGAACTGCTGAGGGTACATGCCGAGCGCGCTGGCCGCCGGGTCGGCGGAGAGCGCCGCGGAGGCCAGCATCGTCAGCCACAGCGCCGCGATGGGCCAGTCCAGCGTCGTGCGCCGCATGGGCGCGCCGCTCAAGCCCGCCCAGGCCAGCGCGCCTCCGACGGCGAGAGCCCAGAGTTTAGGAAGGGTGTACGCGTCCGCGATGTTCGGCGCGACGGTCAGCAGTCCCCCAGCGAGCGCGACGCAGAGGCCGAGGCGGCTCATTATGCTCCATTGCTCCTTGGGGGCACTTTACTAAATTCGGACGCGCTATGTTCCGAAAGATGCGGATGTATAAATGATGATGATGTGTGCATGCAGTAATACATTTTATCGTCTAGTCGCATCAAATGTCATTTATGTTGTGAATATATTGCGAATACTGCTTCTCAATTTATGCGCAGCGGAGCCCGGATGTCCCGATGCTATATGGATACACTCCGGAGGACGTAAAGCTCGGGCCAAGGAGAATAAATAGAAATGCGAACTGGAATACTGATGGGGGTCATGGTCGCCGCGGCGCTGTCCGCGGCTTTTCCGCGCGCCGCGCGGGCGGGCGGGCTGCGCACACCGCTCGGCGAGGTGGTCATCCGCAATCTGAAGATCGGCCAGAAGTATTCGCTGTTCAAGCTGTTGAATCTGCCGTTGCGCGTCGTGAACACCGGCGACGAGGAGGTCGATCTGAAGATCGAGACTTCGCGGGTGTCCGTTCTCAACGCGGGCTACACGGAGATTCCCTCTCCGGACTGGGTCCGCGTGGAACGCGGCACCTTCACCATAGCGCCGAACCGCGAGGCGGTCACGGACTTGATCATCACCATCCCCAATGATCCCAGCCTGCTCGGACGCCGCTTCCAGGCCGACATCTGGTCGCATTCGACCAACATGCGCGCGCTCCTGGTCGGACTGCGCAGCCACCTTCTCCTGCACATCGACAGCACGCCTCCTACCGAGGAAGAACTGAAAAAGAAGTTCGTGGACGAAACCTTGGCGAATCTGGACTTCACCGTCCTGCCGGTCAACGCCGCGGTCTCCGACATCATGCTCGGCCGGACGGTCGACCTGCGCAAGGAGCGCAAGGTTTCGATCAAGCTGGTGAACCCCAACGACCGCGCGCTCAACTTCCGGGTGCGTTCCATCCCCGTCTGGGAGAGCATGGTTTCGCTGCCGGAGGGCTTCGAGGCGGCGGCCAATCCGCAGTGGTTGAAGCCGAACAAGGACGTGATCAAAGTCGACGGAAACAGCATCGCCGACACCAGCCTGTCCCTTGAGATACCCGACCAGCCCGCCAACCGCGGCAAGAATCTGCTGTTCATCGTCAGCTTCGAGGTTCTTGAGCAAAAAATCCCGACGCGAGTTTACTATCGCCTGCTCGTCCAGACGGCGAACGTCGTCAAGGCCGAACCCGCGGCGAAGCCGTGAGCGAAAACATGCCGTGCCGTGAAAATATGACGTGCCAAGGAGACATCGAATGAAGACTCGAAAGACGAAGGCGGCGGCGCTGGGCGCGTGGCTGTTGATGACGGCGGGGCTGCTGTGCGGGAAGGCGCAGGCGGCGAGCAACCCGTCGT
>CAIQSZ010000456.1 GCA_903874575.1 uncultured Elusimicrobia bacterium | reverse complement strand
CTCGAAGGATTCGATCCAATTTCTCCTGATACCGGACCGATTGAAGATGCGCCGCGCGGGCGGACTCCGCCGCCTCGTCGAACTTCCCGCGCGCGAGCTGAGACTGCACGACCGCCTCGGCCGCCGCCTGCGCGTCCTCGATATCGAGCTCCAAAGCCCCTAGATAGAGGTTGACGGCTTCATTGGACAGACACAGCGTCGTACCTCCGGAAGGGTGGAACTCGTCCGAGACCAGGCGGAACTCCATATTCCTTCTTACGGCTTTTCCGTCCTCATCGAAGTCCTGATATGAGTGCGCGAAAGGACGCCGGGCGTCCAAATCGTTTCGAAGCGCGGCGAGAACGCGATCCGTCATCGCCTCGTGCCGTTTGGCGTCCGGAGCGAGATTCTCCGCGGCGTCCATAGAGGCGAGCATCGGCGAGAGCGTCTTCAGCACGAATGCCTTATCGATCTCGCGCTCGAGCCCCATGTGGTCGACGATCAGATCGAAGACCTTCAGCGCCAGCGCCAAGCCGTCGTAGTGACGCAGCGTCGGAGCGATGCGGGTATCGCCTTGCCGCAGTTCGATGAGCGGAATCACGTGCAGCAGCACGCGGGTCTTCTCGGTCAGGTGGTTCGCCCAAGCGGGCGTGCGGTCGCTGCTCATGGATATCGTCTGTCGGCCGGAAGGGAAGCACGCGTGCGACGGTGCTGATTAGCGGCGGATGTGTATAGGATACCAAAACTTACGAGCAGAGCCCATGCGGGGCGGAGGGTTTTAATTCGCCGGACCGTCGAAACCGATTTATATACTTTACACGAAGCGTGGGAGCCCAAAGATGCCTTTTTCAGATTCCTATTTTCTGCCCGGATACCGCCGAGATGATGCTGCCCGATATCTTGAGCGGTGGAACAAGAGGGAGAACGCTCGCCAAAAAGGATTGGTTCAAGCGGCGATCGAGCGGGGAGCCGGCAAAGACTTCCTTGCTCTAGCTTTCGAACGGGGCGAATTGCCGATGCTCGAGGGCAAGAATGATCTTAAGGGCTATCCTTTCAATGAAGGGTGTGGCTTCCCCACTGATCAAGATATCTTCGTCGGGATCGATTTCTCCTATGCTCAATTTCAAGCGACAATTACCGGAGCCAATTTCTTTCAATGCGATTTTACACACAATTACCTACAAAGAGCGAAGTTCACGAACTGTCGATTCTTTTTTTCGTATTTCTTTGCAGGGAGCTTTGCGCATGTCGAGTTCGACAATTGTGAATTCGACAAGGCGTCCTTTAGCAATTGCCGGTTCGAAAACACGGTTTTCCGTGGATGCCGATTTTCCGATGCGGCCTTTAGCGATTGCGCTCTAAGTTCTGGCACAAGAATCTCCGACCCGCCCACGACTCTGGCTTCTGGCGCACGATGTTTCATGGAACCCGGGATTCTTGCCGATTTCTATCTCGGCGTTAGTCGCGGCTATGCGGCTGGAGGCGCGGACGAGCTTTCCGATGCGATGCACATCCGATCAAAGCGGGCCGAGCGGACTTACGGCAAGCCGTCTTCAAGCAAGAAAGCTGTCTCTTACTTAGCCGATTGGTTTTCAGGATATGGCACTTCACCGCTTCGGCTCCTCCTGGGAATGTGTTTAGTAATCGCAGCTTCTTCGATTGCATTCTTAACACAGGCGCCCATTTCGAAAGCAATCTTGATTGCTGCGGGAGCTTTCTTTACCTTTGGCGCGTCAAGCGATGCGGTCGCGCAGTATCCGTGGTTTTTGGAGATCCTATACGTGATGACATCCTTCGCTGGTTTAACGTTAAATGCATTATTCATTACGCTATGGGCCAATCGGTATCTCTCAAGAAGATAGCGATCACGACCTTTAACGAAACAGAACCCGGCCGGATTTCCCCGGGACGGCCCCCATCTGATCGATCGGCGAATACTTCCGGTGTTGTAAAGCTACGTCACGATTCGCCAGGCGCACGTAGACCTTCACCATCTCCAAAGTCGAGTGCCCGAGAATCTGTTGCAGGCTGAAAGCGTCCCCTCCGTTTAGAATGTACTGCGTCGCGAAAGTATGGCGTAGGGTGTGAGGCGAGACGCGGACGCCCTGGATTCCGGCCTTCACACCATAGCGTCTGAGCGTGATCTGAATGTGCCGGGCACAGATCTTGCCGCCGTACTGATCCAGGAAGAAGATGTCCTGGCCGGCGATATCGCCGCGACGTTGGGCGTAATCCCAAAGAGCTTTCTTCACTCCGGTTCCGAACGGCACCGCCCGCTCCTTGTCCCCCTTGCCGCGGACGATGAGTCGGCTCGCCTGCCAATCGATGTTTCCTCGAAGCAGGCCAAGCACCTCGCTTACACGCAATCCCGTGTCGAGCATAAGCAGCATCATGACCCAATTGCGAAGTCCGACATAGGTCTTGGTCTTTGGTTGAGCGAGCAGCAGGCGCACTTGATCCATGTCGAGCGGACGGATGAGGACCTGGCTCTTCTTCGGCTTCTCAACTAAAGTCACGGGATTCTGCGGGATGAGCCGCTCCTGCGCCATGTAGCGGAAGAAGCACCGCAAGCCACCGTAGGTCCGATCGATGGTCTGGGATGATATCCCGCGCTCGCGGAGTTGGTCCAGATAAGCGCGGAAGTGGTTCGGCGTAGTCTCGCGCGGCGTTGGGCCGCCGGTCGACTCCAGGTACCGCATGAAGCCTCCTAGGACGACCTTGTACCATCCCAAGGTCAGCGGCGAGAGATTGCGCGAACGGCACCGCAGGGAAAAGAGGTCCCTGGCCTGCTCGTAATTGACCGCTTGCGACCCTTGAACGTCCGTCCATAGTCTGCGCATGTTAACCTCCGATTTTTGGCTAACCTTGCGAACTCGCAGACACCCGCTAAATCAATTCTCCCTCGAAGCCTTGCTTTCCCGGCCCGCGCATGCTATCCTTCTTGTGCGGGGTAGAGCAGCCCGGTAGCTCGCAAGGCTCATAACCTTGAGGTCGCTGGTTCAAATCCAGCCCCCGCAACCATTTCGCGGCGTTTCTCGACGAGAAACAACTAGCCAGGGCCCAAAAAGGGCCCTGGTTTTTTGTTGTCCAAAAGACTCCAAGGCCCCAAGGTTAGTCCGGGGGCTAAATGGGAAAAATCGTCAAGTTCGGCGCTGCCGCAACGTCCGAAGTCACCTTCAGCCGTGCCTCGGAGGCCTTCCGCCTTCGCTGCAGGGCGCAGAACCTCTCGCCGCTCACCTGCGGCTGGTACGCTCAGATTCTAGAGCTGTTCAGCCGCTTCCTCGAAGCGCAGGAGGTCGCACTCATCCGCGAGGTCACGCCGGACTTAATCCGGCTCTACCTGGATGAACTGCGAAGCCGCAACAGCTCGGGCACCATCGCGCGGACCTACGGCGCGCTGCGCTGCTTCTTTGGCTTCCTCGCCCGCGAGCAGCTGATACCGCAGAGCCCCTTCTTGCTCGTGGAGAAGCCGCGCATGGAGCATAAGCTGATCCATCCGCTCTCGCTCGACCAAGCGCGTCTGCTGTTGTCCGCGCCGAATCAAAAACGATTCATCGGACAGCGCCTCTGGACCATCATGGTGTTGATCATGGATTCCGGCTTACGGCTCGCGGAGGTCTTGAGCCTGCGGACGGACCGGATCAACTTCGAGGGTAATGCCCTGCGCGTGATGGGCAAGGGCAACAAGGAGCGCGAGGTCCCCTTCGGGACGACTTCCAAGCAGGCTCTCTGGAACTACGTCCTGCGGCGCGGCAAGATTCCCGGCCAAGACCTTCTCTTCGTCAATCAATACGGCGACCGCCTATGCCGCCGCTGGGTCGATCGCGCCTTCAAGCTCCTGGGTGAGAAAGTCGGCATCCAAGGAGTCCGCGTCTCGCCCCATACCCTACGGCACACCTTCGCCACGCAATACATCATGAACGGCGGCGACGCGTTCAGCCTTCAGCATATCCTCGGGCACTCGACGCTCGAAATGGTCAAGGTCTACGTCGGCTTGGCGAATCGGGACGTGGTCCTCCAGCACCAGCGTTTCAGCCCGATAGATCGAATGGGCATGGTACCCGGCAGCAAGCGCCGGGTGCTGGTGCGGTAGGAGGAGCCCATGAATAATTCCCTACGCTGGCTTCGTGAGTGGGACTGGCGAGCACTGGCGAGGCTGATTGTCTGGACGCTCGTCGCCGTCCACTTCGGCTACATCACCAAAGCCGGGCTCGCGCACCTGGGCCGAGAGCTTGTGCTGTCGTGGCTCCTGACCTTCGGCATCCTGACCCACTTGCAATTGATACTCATCATGATCGGCGTGAGGCTCTATCTCGCCTTGGACGATGCGGCCTATTGGCTCGCCGAGAAGATCGCGTGGCCCATCGTCCATCGCGTTCCGTTTGCCGTGGGCTTCCTGGCGGCGTTTGCCGTTCAAATTCTGCTCGTACAGGGAGCCACTGGTTTCTGGCGCATGGCGCACATGGAAACACACTTGTTGGGATTGCTAGAGTCGGCCCTGCGGGCTACCTGCGGTTGAATAAGGAATTTCCAACGACACTCATGAAAATATTTCACGCAGGTCTTGGACCCGCGTCCTTTCCATTTCTTGCAGATCAACAGGCGTAATAGGCGCCTTGCTCAACAGCTTCACAACAACGGAATGATCAAGAAGCTCAATTGCTGCCCGCTTCGCTTCGGCCTGGCTAGATTTATCGGCTTTACCGGATAGTACAATGATCAGCCGAATTGGCAGGGACTTAAGCTTTTTCGGGATTAGGTTCTCACGATAATAGTCCTGCCCATCGATTAGCTCTTCAATTGCATCTTCCGCGTTCGCGTCCGCCTCCGTGAGACGATGCTTGCACTGAATTAGCGCGATCTCCTTCGCAGATACGCCTATGACGTCAACGCCACGATCTCCACTTTTCGGAGTTAGGAGAACCTTTTCAAATCGCCCAGCGAGAAGAATCGCGGAAAGCGCCTCAAATTCAAATGGTGTCAGCCGCGCCAGCTCAGCATCTAATATGCGGCCTACCCCTGTGCTCTTTGGCTTTGGCGTTGCCGAACCGAAGATATCTCCAGCGAGGCCTTCTTGAATGGCTCCATCCAACTGACTCGGGCTTAGGAAATTATCGGCTAGTGTAGTGTCTCATAAATAACTTGACATAATACCTCGTCGAGAGCTATTCTCTCGACATGAGAACTGCACCGTCGATTGTTCTTTCCTCTGATGAG
>CAIQSZ010000455.1 GCA_903874575.1 uncultured Elusimicrobia bacterium | reverse complement strand
CCACGCCGACCGAGCCCCACGGCAGCTTGGCGGGATCGCGCTCCGCGAACACCTTGATGAGCTTGCCGTCGATCTTGAGGTCGTTGCCGACCGCCTCGACCGAGCCGGGGTAGACGCCGAAAGTCGAGTCGTACTTGAACAGGTGCGCGTTCATCTTCGCGTCCGTCAGATCGTTGATCGCGACGACCGAGATGTCCGGATTCTTCAGGCTGGCGCGCAGAACGAGGCGCCCGATGCGTCCGAAGCCATTGATGCCGACTTTAATTGCCATGATGAGTTGCTCCTCCAGGGCCGACTTTAACCGTCGGCCGTGCCTCATTCTAGCGATTATCGGCGTGGAAATTCCAGTCCCCCCTCCCGGCCGGAGCGGCCATCTAGGCTCAAAGTCCCCTCCCTTCCTGGGTCCAAGGCCCCTGTCTCTTGCGGGATTCGGCCGCTACAATTACATGACGGTCGTCATCCGCCTCAGGAGGTTGTACTCATGAAAATGTCCATGCCGACGACGCTCATCGCGACGCTGCTGGCGCTGACCGCCGCCAACGCTTATGCACAGACTGCGGCCGACGGTCCAATCGCAAGCGTCGATACTTTTCATACGTGCAGGCAGGATCAAAATCAGCCCGCTTACGAAAAATGCGTAAAAGCAGCGAAACAAAGCGAGTTAGCTCGCATACAGCAGTCGCTAAATGCCGAAGATGCTACCATCAGGCGTGTTGCCGAGGTAGCGGCAATGACTAACCCCCCGGATTTGTTTCCGACGTTGACCCTGAAGGAAAAACTCACGACCCTCCAGAGAAAAATATCGGAATTCAAAAAGAAACTAGAGCTTTATAACGGAACCGATACTGAATGCTTGTATTCTGACACCTCGTTAAAGCAAATTGTCCTAATACTCCTAAAATCTAAGGAAGCGGCAATAACCGCATCCCTCGAAGAAATCAATAAAATCGATGCCGCCCAATGTGCAAAAGCGGCTCGGCAAAGTGCTGAGGCCGCAGCGCGTAGTCCCGAACTACGCTAGCGTATCCCGCACTCCGTTCCAAACCGGCCGGCGCGTCAGCGGTTAAGAAGCACGACCTCGACGCGCTGGTCGGAGAACGGGGAGCGGGCGAAGTCGACGGCGATGTTGCGGACGGGGACCATCAGCTCGCGCAGAAGGATCTTCTGGATGGCTTGGGCCTGGGCCTCTCCCAGCTCCTTGGTGTTGGCGAAGACGCGGACCGCGATGGGGATGGCGGGGAAGCGGCGCTTGATCAGGTCGGCGGCGGAGCGCAGGAGATCCGTGCCGGAACCGGCCTGGAGTTCCTGGCCGTTCTTGTTCGTGCCGAACAGGACGGCGGAGTCCAGGCTGATGTGCAGGCCGGTGTCTTCCTGGTGGACGATGCCCTTGAACAGCAGGGGCGGGCCGACGCGGGTCCGGGGCGAGCCGTCGGGGCTGGTGAAGGTGTAGACGGCCGAGTATGAGCGGCCGGCGCGGACCCACTCGTTCTGATCGTTCTGGCCGCTCCAGAGGAGTTCCTCGGGCGGATCGCCGGAGCCTTCGTAGTGATGGAAGACGCGGCCTTCCTCGTCGGCGACGGTCAGGCTCCAGCCCCATTTCCGGAGTTCCTTGGGATCGCCTTTGCCGCCGCCGAGCAGGCTCTCCAATTGCTCCCGGATCTTGAAGGAGATGCCGGGCTTCTCGCTGAAGGTGGTGCGCCAAGGCTGGATGACGCGGTCGTTCATCAGGAACTCGGGATGGGTGCGGCGCCACGAGACGGTGAGCGGAGAGACGGCCAGCAGGAGATTCTGGTCGGGGACCAGGTCGGGGCGGATGGTCTCGAAGGCGTCCACGGTGATGACCAACGGCGGCTTCATGTCCGCAAGCTTGGCGCCCTCGGCCTTGATGACCACCTCCGTCGGCATGGCTCCGGGAGCGGGCGTCGAGGACGCGGCCTGAGCCGAGGCCGGCACCGACGCGACGGCGAGCAGCACGGCGAAAGGGTTTATCATAGTCACTCCGTCACGAATCTAAAGGTGATCACGCCCCACTGCACGCCCGCGCCCGGCTTGGACGCGAAACGCCAGCTCTTCAAGGACTCCATGGCCAGCTTGTCCAGGCGGCCGTAGCCCGACGAACTGGTGATGCGCATGCCCGGCATGACGGCGCCGTCCTCGCCAACGGTGAAACGGATGGCGACGTCGGCTTCCAGGATGCCTTGATTCTTCGCCCAATCCGGGAACGGCGGGACCGAGTAGGAGACGATCCGGCGGTCGGCCAGCGGACCTTCGATCTCGACGCCCTTCTTGGGCTCCGCCACGTCGGCCTGCGCGGCCTGACGGCGCTGGAATTTCGGCGCCTCGGAGACCACCTTGTCCAGCTTGGGCGCGGACATGGCCTGCGGCCGGGCTTCCCGCAGGAGCGGGCGCTCGGGAAGCCAGGAGCCGGACACCTTGCGCTCCGGTTCGCGCTCGGGCGCGGCTTCTTGAAGGGCGGCGACGGCGGCGACGGCTTGGCGGCGGGACGTCGGCTTGAGGGTCATCTCCGGCAGGCCCGCGGAGACCACGGCCTCGCGGCGGCGGTCCTCCAGTTCGATCGCCTGCGGGAGGTTCTTGACGCGCTTGCGTCCGACCTCCTCCAGGCGCGGCAAAGCGGCCAAGGTCTGGGCCGCGCGATGATGCTCCATCTTGACGTCCAGTTTCGCGGCCTCGACGGGGCGCTCCGAGAGGTCGAGCGCCTGGAGCTTCGGCCCCAGGTCCTTCTTGGCGCGCTCCTCCAGCTTCGGCTGGGCCAGCTCGATCTTGTGCTCTTGAAGCTTGACGCTCAGTTGGGCGGGCGCCGCCGTCCGCGCGGGGGCGGAGGGCAGGGCCAGCTTCAGGAAATCCATGGTGGACAGAGGCGGCGGCTTGGGCGCGCCCTCGGCCGGGCGCGGCTTGGGCGCGTTGACGATAAGGTCGACGCCCTCGACGACTTTGGCCGCCTGCTTGGGCCCTTCGCGCATCATCAGGCCGAAGAACACCAGCAGCCCGCCGTGCAGGCCGAGGGAGACGAACGCCGACGCCGGGACGCGCGCCTGGTTCATGCCGTCCGAGACCCCGGTTTCATTTCTGTTGCTCCGTCGCGATCGTCATGGAGAGGGCGCCGGCGTCCTTGGCTCGCGCCATCAGGTCCGTCAACTGCCCGTGCAGGGCCTCCTTGTCGGCCCGCAGAATCACGAGCTTCGAGTCGCTCTGCGAAAGCTTGCCTTTCAGCGCCGCTTCCAGCGCCTTCACGTCGGAGAACTTCTCGTAGTCCAGCGCGTAATCGCCGTCCTTGCCCAACGTCAAAGTGATCTTGTCCTTTTCTTCGCCTTCCTGGGTATGCGCGCGCGGCAAATCCACCTTGATGGCGGGTTCGGACAGCATGGGAGCGGTGACCATGAAGATGATGACCAGGACCAGGCAGACATCCACCAGCGGGGTGATGTTGATGTCGGTGATCGGCTCTTCGTCGCTCGGACCGGCGCCGGCCATGTCAGACCCCCCCGTCCGCTTTCATGACCGCGAGTTTCAGCGCCCCGGCCTGCTTCGAGGCGTCCAATATCTCGACGACCTGACCGACGCGGTTCTTGGCGTCCGCCGTCACGATGACCATCTTGTCCTTGCTGCGCGTCAACGCCGACGCCAGCACCCCGCGGAAGGTCAGCCCGTCCGTCTTGGTGCCGTTGACCGTGATCACGCCGTCCAGCGCCAGCCGGACCTGCACGTTTTCGTCCACCGAGGCCTTGCCTTCCGCGTTCGACGGGCGGGACTCCAGCACCTTGATGCCCAAGGTCACCGCCATCGGCGCGACCGCCATGAAGATGATGACCAGCACCAGGCACACGTCCACCAGCGGCGTGACGTTGATCTGAGTGATCGGTTCGTCTTCTTTGGAGGCGCCGGCCATGGGGCTTCCTTACTTGGCTCCCAGCATCACGATCAGGCGCGCGCTGGCCACTTCCATTTCGACCGTCTGCTTTTTAAGACGGCCCATGAAGTAATTGTAGAGGATCGCCGCCGGGATGGCGACGAGCAGGCCCGCCGCGGTGGAGACCAGCGCCTCGGCGATGCCTTGGGCGACGACCGAGGGGCCGCCCGTGCCGGACGCGGCCAGGTCCCGGAACGCCTTGATGATGCCGACCACGGTGCCGAACAGGCCGATGAAGGGCGAGATGTTGCCGAGCGTGCCCAGGATGGGCAGGAAGCGATCCAGCTTCATGCGCTCTTCCTTAAGCTTGGACAGAAGCAGCTCCTCCAGGTCCTTGCGCGAGCGGCCCGCGTGCAGCAGGCCGTAGCCGACGACCTGGGCGACGGCCGACGGATGCTTCTGGCACCAGGCCGCGGCGGCGGACGCGTCGCCCTTGCCGGCCTCCAGCTGTTTACGGACCGCGCCCAGGACCTCCTCGGACTTGGCGGACGCTCCGCGGAAGTACCACCAGCGCTCCAGCGCGAAGGTGACGGACAGCACCGATAAAAACAGCATGATGACGAGGGTGAAGCTCTCCTTGAACAGCTGCAGGATGTGGATGTCGCCCATGATATCTCCTTAGTTACCCATGCCCGGCAGGGAGGGTTCGTCGCTTTTGGCGCCCGCGTCGCCCGCGCCGTCGGCGACGGGCGCCGTCGGCGTCGCGCGACGGCCCTTCGCCGCGGACTTGCTCTTCGCCGCCTTCTTGGCCGGCTTGTCGGAAGAGGCCGGCTGGTCGCCGCTGTCGGACGGCATGACCTGCGTGCCGCCGCCGTCCGGCGCCACCGAGCCGTCGACGTCCGGCGTGGCCGCCTTCTTCCTGGGCTTGGCCCCGCCCGCCGACTTGCGCAGGACCGCCGCGCGCGCGGCGGCCGCCTTCGCCGTGTCCTTCGTCGCGGAACGGGCGAGGTCCTCGTAAACGCCGGCCGCGGAAGCCGGGTCCGACGCCTTCTCATACGCCTCGCCCAGCTTGATCAGCGCTTGCAGGCGGTACTGCGAGCCCAACGGCTTCATGGCCCGCATCTTCTCCCACACCGTCAGCGCCTCGTCCGGCCGTCCCTCCGCGAGGCGGACCTCGCTCTCGCGATAGTAGGTCTCGAAGGTCAAGTCGGCGTCGGCTTTCGGAGCCGAGCGTATTTGAGCCAAGGTGGCGACCGCGCTGTCGAAGTCCTTGCGGTCCTTCTGAATCTGGTACGTCTCCCACAAGGCGGCCTGCGCCTGCGGGTCGCCGGCCTTCGCGGCGGAAACATACTTTTGGTAGGCGTACTGCGCCATGTCCAGCTTGCCGAGCTTCTTGTACGCCAGCGCCAGATTGAACTGCGCCGGCGGAACGAACTCGGACGCCGGGTACTCCTCGATCAGGCGGCTGTAAAACCGCGACGCGTCCTCGAATTTTTCAAGCGCGTAGTAGGCGCTCGCCGTGTGAAAGACGGCCAGAGGCGTGTCGTCGTCCTTTTCGAAGTTGTTCAGCAGGCGCTCATACGCCGGGATGGCGTCCTGGTACTTCTGCTGGTTGAAGTAGCTCTCACCCAGCAGGAACTGCGCCTTCGGCAGTTCCGGATGGTTCGTGTAATCGACGCTGAACTTCTGGAACTCCGCGGCGGCGCCCGCGTAGTCCTTCGCATCGAATCCACGGCGGGCCAGGCGGAACTGCGCCTCGCCGCCGATCTGAGTGGTCGGCTGGGAAGCGACGATCGCGCGCAGGCTGGCCTTGTAGTCGTAGCCGCGCGAGCGGTCGAAGACCGCCTCGAGGATGTCCAACCCGTCGGTGGCCTCCGGCGCGGCCGGGAACGCTCCGACGAGGTCCTGGACTTCCTTGACCGCCGTCGCGTCGTCCTTCATATTATACGCCGCCTGAGCGACGCGCAGGTGCGCCAACGGAGCCGCGGCCCCCTTGGGATCCGCGTTCAAAAGCCCGCGGTAGGCGGAGATCGACTCCGCGTACTTCTGCGCGCGGAACAGGGTGTCGGCGATCTGCGCGCGCGCCTGCCCGGCGTCCTTCGAGGTCGGATAGCCGTCGACCAGTTTCTTCCAGAGGTCGATCGCCTGCGTGTAATAGCGCTGATGATACGAGCTCATCGCCGCGCGGTAAAGAGCCGACGGGGCCTCCGGCGATTTCGGGTTTTCCGCGGCGAACTTCGCGTACAGCTGGTAGGAGTCCTCGTAGTTCTTCTGGTTGAACATCGAGTCCGCGATGCCCAGCTCGTTGAGGCCGGAGAAGGTGAACGAGGAGTTGGCCACGGCCATCATGTCCTTGAGCTTCTGCCTCGCCTCAAGAGCCAGTTGGTCCTCGCCCTTATAGGTGTGGCACCACGCCAGCCCGTCCTGGGCGTAGAACGCCGCCGGATCGTCGGGGTAGACCTTCAGAATCATCTCGTAGATGACCTTCGCTTCGTCGACCTGCTGGAGCTGGAGGTAGGCCTCGGCCGCGTACAGGTAGCTCATCGAGCGCCACTTCGACTTCGACGGCGGCAGATGACGGAAGATGAACTGGTACGAGGTCAAAATCGAGTTGAACGCCTTCTGGTCGTACTGGCTCTTCAGGATCGAGAACAACGCCTGCTCGGCGATGTCCGACGACGGAGCCAAGTCGATGATGCGTTGGAACGACGAAGTCGCCTCCGCGTAGCGCTTCATGGAGAGCTGCGAGTTCGCCATGACGACGTAGACGTTCTTGGCCAGCGCGTGGTTCGGATACTGCGCGGTGAAGTTGTTGCCGGTCTGGATGGCCTGCATGTAGTCGCCGACCTGATTCTGGCACCACGCCAGCTTGAAGTACGCCACCGGCGCGATCTTCACCGCGTCGGGGTACTGCGTGATGACCTTCGTGTAGGCGAAAAGAGCCTCGCGCGTCTGGCCGGAGACCAGATAGGATTCGGCGATGAAGAACTGCGCCAGCGGCGCGAAAAAATCCTTCGGATAGCGGTCCAGGACGGCCTGGAAGTTGGCGCGCGCCTCGACGTAGTCTTTCTTCTGGAAGTAGGACGAGCCGATGCGGAACAACGCCGACACGCGCAGCGGGCTGGACGGGTAAAGCTGGATGAAGCGCTGGTACTTCGAGATGGCGCCGTTGAAGTCTTCGGCCAGGAAAAACGAGTCTCCGATGAAGAATTGAGCTTCTTCCTTGAGCTCCGATTCCGGGTAGTCGCGGATCAGGTTCTCGAACGCGGCGGCGGCCAGGTAGGCGCGCTTGCTGAGAAGGTAGGTCTTGCCCAAGTAATACTGCGCGTCGGCGCTCTTCACTTCCTTGAGCGAGCGCTCGGCGTTCGGATAGTCGCCCTTATGCAGGGCGACGATGCCTTGCGCGTACTGCACGGAGGGTTCCCGCAGGAACGTCGGATAGGTCTCGCCCAAGAGGAAAAGGTTCGACTCCGCCTGGGAGAACTGCTCCAGCGCCAGGTCGGCGTAGATGATCCCCATCAGCGCCTCGGGGTTGATGTACGACTTCGGGAACTTCCCGTCGACGGCCTGGAACTCCTGGGCGGCCTTCTCCCAGTCCTTGTCGTCGTAGGCGACTTCGCCCAGACGGTACTGGGCCGACGCCGCCAAACCCGATTTTTTCTCGCGGGAGACGCCCGCGAACGCCGCGCGGGCGTCCTCAAGCGCCTTCGCCGCGGCCGGATTCTTCGGCGCCAGCAGGCGCGCCGTCGAGGATTTCTTCGCCGCGGCCTCGGACTTCAGGATGGAGATGGCGTGCTGGAGGTACGCCTCACCGACGAGGAACCGCGCGTCGACGACGCGCGGGCTGTGCGGAAACTGCTGGATGTAGTTCTCGAACGCCTGGACCA
Organism: uncultured Elusimicrobia bacterium; assembly: GCA_903874575.1. Lineage (GTDB taxonomy): Bacteria > Elusimicrobiota > Elusimicrobia > UBA1565 > UBA9628 > GWA2-66-18. The sequence continues at coordinate 5,546 of CAIQSZ010000455.1, read as the reverse complement.
CGGCCAGCTTGTCGCGGCCGGTCTCCTGGAACAGCTGGGTCGAGGCCGCGAACGCGGCGTCCTCGGCCTGCGCGTCGAAATCCGGCTTCGAGGCGCCGCCCCAGGACATCGCGCGGACCGGCGGCGCGAACGCGAGGACGGCGACGGCAAAGAGAATCTTCATTCTTACTCCCAGGTCGACGCGGTCTTCTTCAGGGCGGCCTCTTCGGTCAAGCGGCGAACGAACTCGTCGGAGGTCACGCCGTTCTTCTGCCGACCGTCACGCAGGCGCACGGCCAGCGTCCCGGCCTCGACGTCTTTAGGCCCCAGCACGACCATGTACGGGACCTTCTCGAGCGTCGCCTCGCGGATCTTGTGTCCGATCTTCTCCGGGCGGGAGTCGAGCTCCACGCGCATGCCGGCCGCCTCGAGCTTTTTGGCCAGCTCCCCGGCCGGGCCGATCTGCGCGTCCGTCAGGGTCAGGATCTTCACTTGCACCGGCGCCAGCCACAGCGGGAAGTTTCCCGCGTAGTGCTCGACGAGAATGCCGAAGAAGCGCTCGATGGAACCGTACAGCGCGCGGTGAACCATCAGCGGCCGGTGCCGGCCGCCGTCGGAGCCCACGAACTCCAGGTCGAACTTCTTGGGCAGGTTGAAGTCGAACTGCACCGTGGACAGCTGCCACGGGCGGCCGAGCGCGTCGATCAGCTTCATGTCGATCTTCGGACCGTAGAACGCGGCCTCGCCCTTGCACAGCTTGTACGGTATGCCGCGGCGCTTGAGGACGGCCTCCAACGCGCCCGTCGCGCGGTCCCAGTCGGCCGCCTCGCCGGAATAGTCGGCGGGCTTCTCGGGGTCCCAGGTGGAAACCTCCATCGCGTACTTGTCGAAGCCGTAGGTGGAGAAGACCTTCAGCGCGAAGTCCACGCAGCCCTCGACCTCGGACTCGATCTGGTCGGGCGCGCAGAAGATATGCGCGTCGTCCTGCGTGAAGCCGCGCACGCGCATCAACCCGTGCAGGACGCCGGAACGCTCGTAGCGGTATACGGTGCCCAACTCGGAGAAGCGCAGCGGCAGGGCCTTGTAGCTGCGCAGGACGCTCTTGTAGATCAGGATATGGAACGGGCAGTTCATCGGCTTGAGCAGATACTCGGCCTTCTCGACCTCGATCGCGCCGAACATGTTCTGACGGAAGAAGCTGGTATGGCCCGAGGTGTGCCACAAGTCCACGTTGGCGATGTGGGGCGTATACACCATCTGATAGCCGCGGCTGAGCGCCTCGGCGCGCAGCCAGTCTTCCATGATCAGGCGCATGCGTCCGCCCTTCGGGTGCCAGAAAATCAGCCCGGGACCCGCCAAGTCCTCGATGCTGAACAGGCCCAGCGCGGGACCCAGCTTGCGGTGATCGCGCTTCTTCGCCTCTTCGAGCATCTTCAGGTGGTCCGCCAGCTGCGGCTTCGTCGGCCAGGCCGTCGCGTAAAGCCGCTGGAGCATCGGTTTTTTCTCGTCGCCGCGCCAGTAGGCGCCCGCGACGGAGAGCAGCTTGAAATGGCGGATCGCCTTCGTGCTGGGCGTATGGCCGCCGCGGCACAGGTCGGTGAAGGTCGAGTGGGTGTAATGCGTCAGCGTCTGACCCTTGAAACCCTCGAGCAGTTCCAGTTTATAGGTCTCGCCCTTCGCGGACCAATACTCCTTGGACTCCTCGTACGCGACTTCCCGGCCCTTGAATTCGTGGTTGCCCTCGGCGATCTGGAGCATGCGCTTCTCGATGGCGGGAAAGTCCCCCTCGGTGAAGCGGTGCGGGGAGTCGAAATCGTAGTAGAAGCCGTTCTCGATGGCGGGCCCTATGGTGATCTTGGTCCCTGGAAACAACTCCTGGACGGCCTGAGCCATCACGTGCGCGCAGGAATGGCGCAGGGCGTCGAGCGCTTCTTGGGAGTTAGGATCGGCGGCGTGGACGATGTCGGTCGCGGGCATGGCTGTTCCCCTATATTATTGAGCGGCGATATTATAGACATATTGCCGGGCAGCGCCGCTACGGCGGAAAAGTCGTGATTTGATCGCGGGAACCTGGAGAATCTCGGAAGGCGAAGGAACGCGCGAAAAGCGCTCGACTTCTCGGCCGGGAGCGGACTTCCGGGAGAAAATGGTGCCCAGTATAGGATTTGAACCTATGACCTTTCCCATGTCAAGGGAACGCGCTACCACTGCGCCAACTGGGCGGATACGGCGCGACTATCTTACCATGTCCGCCGTGACGAATCAAATCAGCGTCGGCCGCTCGACGCGAACCGGCGCAGGAGGGGTAAGGGGGCGTGAGACGGGGAGAAATCATGGAACAGCGGGTCGGGATTGTTCTGCCACATCAGGCGGGGCGCGTCGACGGGTACGGACGCGTAGCGGCCCGAGGCCGCCAGTTCGACGACGCGACGGACCAGTTCCGGGGTCAATTGGAGCCACGGCGAAGGCAGAATCCAATCGGGCTCCCCGGTCTGGAACTCATCGGGATACATCGGCCTGAGGCCGGTCGCGAACATCAGAGAGAGCGAGTCGGCGTCGGAAAAGAACGTCTCGCCCCCGCCCGCGAGCATCGCGGCGGCCGCCGGTTCGACATAACCCCGCGGCCCGCGACGGACCTCGCCCGCGATACGCGCCAGATCCGAGCGCACCGGCAGGTCCCGCAGGCGCCGGCGCATCATGCCGGACACCGACTCGACCGGCGCGTCCGGGCCGCCGACGGCCTGCGCGACCTTGAGCGGCGCGACGAAGAGCAGATTCGACGAGACCGTCAGGGCGGTCAAGACCGCGACGGCCCACGCGCGGCCGCGCCCGACCGCCGACAGAGCGCGCGCGGACAGGTACGCGGCGGCGGGCAGGACGCCCGCCAGATAGCGGCCGTAGGGCTCCGCGGCTGAAAACGAAAGCAGGCCCAACGTGGCGACGGCGAGAAGCAGGCACATGCGGCGCAGGTTCATCACTCCGTACGGCGCCGGCTGGCGCACGGCGGCGGCCAGCAGGCCGGCCAGCAGCAGCGCCGCGCAGGCCAGCGACCACGAGCCCTCGCCGACCAGGCCGCACGACAGGATCGCCGCCGCGGCCAGTCCCCTGCGCCGTTGAGGGAAAGCGGCCGCGACCAAAGCCAGAGGAACCGCGAACGCGCACAGCCATAGCTCGAACGATTTCAGGAATTCGAGCGACTCGCGCCAGCCGTAGGCGTGGTTTCCGGGGCGGTCCCAGACGCGGAAATACCATGCGGCGGGCGCGGCCGACAGGAGCGTCAGCAGCGCCGCGCTCCAAAATCTCCGCGCGCGCGGGCATTCGTCCAGGCGCAGGGCCGCGTCCAGCGCCAGCGCAAGGGCGGCCGCGGCGAAGAACGCGAACGAGGCATGCAGAAGGAAATTAAGCGACAGCGCCAGCGCCGACGCGCCCCAGGGCTTCTTTTCCAAAAGGCGGCGCCACGAGCGCAGGACCAACACGGTGCCCAACGCCACCAGGGCGTAGTAGCGCGACTGGCGACAGAACGACAGGTAGGCCGGCGACAGCGCCAGCAGAGCCAGCGCGGCCTCCGGCGCCCAGGCGCGGCGGTCGGCGAACTCGTCGGCCTCCCCGTCCGAGAAAAGGCCCCAAGCCAGGAACAGCGCGAGCAGGCCCGCCAGCGCGAACGGCGCGCGCGCGGCCAACGGCGTCCGCCCCAGGACGGCGAACGACGCCGCGCACAGGTACGCCGGCAACCACGTGTTCCAGGTCCAAACGCCGTCGCCGTTGCCTTCGCGCCGCGCCAGCGAGGGCTGGGCCGTGACAAGCACGCCTCCCAAGGACGTGCGCGGCAGGCCGCTCTCCAAGATCGACTGCGCGCGCAGCGCCGTCTCGGCCTCGTCCTGCCAAAGCGCCGGCCGCCCCAGATTCCAGAACAGCAGGACCCCGGACGCGGTCAGGACGCCGAGCGCGACCGCTCGCCTCAACGCGGCGGGAACGCCTTGCGCGGGTAGCGGGCGGTGATGGTCGAGCGCATCCCGCCGCGCGGCGTGAACACGCCGACGACCTCGCACCAGACCGGCCGAGTCGCCTTCGCGACGTCGTCGAGGATGCGGTTCACCGCGTTCTCGTAGAAGATGCCCATGTTGCGGTAGCCGAGCATGTAGTACTTGAAGCTCTTCAGCTCCAGGCAGACCTTGTTCGGCAGGTAGCGCACCGTGATCGCGCCGAAGTCGGGAAGCGTCGTCTTCGGGCACACCGAGGTGAATTCCGGCACGTCGATCTTGATCTCGTAGCCCTCGTACTGATTGGGCCAGGTCTCGATGGGCGGCAGAGGCGCGTCGGCGCCGGACAGCGACAGCTCCGGATTGTAGCCGTAGATCAACGGTTCCTTCTCTTTCTTAGACATCCTTTCTCCTCAGGCGAAGCGAGTTCAAGGCGACGGAAATCGAGCTGAGCGCCATCGCCGCGCCGGCGTATTCGGGGCGCAGCAGTATCCCCCACTTGGGGTACAGCGCTCCGGCGGCGATCGGGATCAGCGCCAGATTGTAGACGAAGGCCCATGCCAGGTTCTGGCGGATGACCAGCCGGATGCGCTGGCTGAGGTCGATCGCCTTCGACAGCGAGGTGAGGTCGGGGTTCATCAGCGCCAGGTCCGCGGACTCGACGGCCACGTCGGTGCCCGCCGCCAGGGCTATGCCCACGTCGGCGTGCGAGAGGGCGGGCGCGTCGTTGAAGCCCTCCCCGACCATGGCGACCTTCTTGCCTTCGGCCTGGAAGCGGCGGACGATGTCGGCCTTCTCCTCCGGGCGGACCTCGGCGAACACCTGGCCGATGCCGACCTGTTCGGCGACGCGGTAGGCGGCGGCGTTGCGATCGCCGGAGACCAGGCAGACCTCAAGCCCCCGATCCTTCAGCGCCTTCACGGCCGCCGCCGCCGACGGGCGCAGGGCGTCCTCCATGCGGTAAGCGCCCAGGAGTTGGGCGTCGACGGCGACGCCCAGCAAGGAGCCCGCCTCGGAAAAGCGCGTGGCGTCGTCGGTCGGGAAGACGATTCCCTCCTCGCGCAGCCACGGCAGGCTGCCCGCGCGCACCGTGCGTCCGCCCGAGCGCACGATGACGCCCCGGCCGGGCAACGCCTCGAAGGAATCGACCGCCGGCGCCCTCACGCGCCGTTCGCGCGCGAGCGCCACGATGGCCGCGGCGAACGGGTGTTCGGAGCGCTCCTCCGCCGCGCACGCCCAGGACAGCATCTCGTCTTCGGCGCCGGCGACGACGATGGTGCCCGCGACCTGGGGTCGGCCCAGCGTCAGCGTCCCGGTCTTGTCGAAAAGGATCACGTCCAGCTTGCCGACCTCCTCCAGGATGTCGGCGTTGCGGATGAACACGCCCATCTGCGCGGCGCGGCCCATGCCGGCGACGATCGCCAGCGGCGTCGCCAGTCCCAGAGCGCACGGGCACGCGGACGCCAGCACCGAGACGAAGCAGGTCATCGCCAGCAGGATGCGCGGTTCGGGGCCCCAGCGCAGCCACGCCAGCGCGACGAACAACGCCAGGCCGATGACGCCGGGCACGAACCAGCGCGCGACCTT
>CAIQSZ010000454.1 GCA_903874575.1 uncultured Elusimicrobia bacterium | reverse complement strand
CCTGCGCACTGCCCCGCTTCCTCTTCGCGGGCTTCTTCCGCCCCCCCTCGTGGCCTGCCTGGCTGGGCCTTGGGGGTCTGTTCGGGGTGCCGGAGCGCTTCTTGGGCGAGGTCGAGTCGGAGGAAGGGCGCTGGGGCGTGGCCGGGCCGAAGCCGTCCCAAGACTCCTGGTCCGACGAGAATCCCACGATGGTGGTGGTGCGCCCGTGGAAGTTATGGTCGCAGACGATGATTTCCGCCTTATCGACTTCGACGCCTTTCGAGCGGTAGCCCCACAGGCGCATCGCCTTGATGGCGGTTTCGACGGCTTCGGCGCCGGAGTTCATGGGCAGGGCGCGGTCTTTCTTCGCGACGTCGCACAGCAGCTTTAGAAACGGTCCCAGGCGCTCATTGAAGAACGCGCGCGAGGTCAAGGTCACCTTGCCCAGTTGCGCCTTCGCGGCCGCGACGATCTTCGGGTGGCAATGTCCCTGGTTCAGCGCCGAGTAGGCCGAGAGAAAGTCGAAGTATTTCTTTCCGTCCGCATCCCAGACGACGGCTCCCTTCGCCCGCGAGATCACGACGGACAAAGGATGATAATTGTGCGCGCCGTGCTTTTCTTCCAAAGCGATCATTTTCAAACTTTTTTTGGCCATGTTGGACTGAGTTTAGCAAACGCTTTCGGCTAAAAGGGCCGGTCCCGCCTCACTCCGCGGATACTTTGAATTCCAGCGACAGCGCCAGGCACAGTCCCAGTCCGGAGAAGAGTCCATCCATCAGATTCACGGCGGCCGGCAAGAACGAGCGAGGATCGCGCGGCGCGATGAGCAGTCCGGGCGCGGCTTTTTGGACCGCGATCAACGCAAGGTATCCGGCGACGGAGCCTAGTACGGCGGCCAGCAGCCCGCGCCAGCGCGGACCGCGCGCGGCGAGGGCCCCCACTGCGGCGATGGTTCCCCATATGCCGGCGCTGTAGACGGTAAGCGCGACGATCCGCCACTGGGGCGTGACGACGCTCGCGGTGCGGGGCATCCCCCACCCGCCGAAGCGCGTAAGAACGAAGAGCGGTACGACGATGCTCAAGAACGGGCCGAAGAAGCCGATCGCCGCGCCGAGGGCTCGGCGGCTTGCGGCCAGGCCGAGGGCCCCGTAGAAGATTCCGGTGTAGAGCGCCAGGTCGAAGAATTGCGGGCCGTAGGGGCCGCGCAACCAAGTCTGCGAGCCGAGGCGATCACAGGAGATCGTCAGCACGTGCGCCAGCGCGGCTCCGAGCAGCCCCGCGACGCCGCCGACGGCGGGATTGCGCCTCAGCAGTTCCTCGGGGTGCGCTTGAGAAAATTGCCGCGGCTGGTTCTTCCGATCCACTTCCCGTGCTCGACGAGGGCCTCCCCGCGCAAAAAGACGGCCGAGACGGAACCCTTCACCGTGACGCCTTCGTAGGGGTTGTAGTCGGCGGCGGAGTGATGGTTCTTCACGCTGAAGGTGTGCGGCTTGCTCGGATCTAGGACGACGAAGTCGGCATCGGCGCCCGGACTCAGATGGCCCTTGCGCGGGTACAGGCCGAACAGCTTCGCGGGCGCGGTGGAGGTGATCTCGACGAAGCGGTTCTCGGTGATGCGGCCCTTCTGAACGGCGTCCCAGAGCAGGAGCATGCGGTATTCCACGCCGGGCGCGCCGTTGGGAATCTTCGAAAAATCCTTCCTGCCTAATTCCTTGCCCGGCCGCTTCGCGCCGGCCTTCATGCAGAAGGAGCAGTGGTCGGTGGAGACGACCTGCAGGTCATTATTGGCTAGCCCTGTCCAGAGGAGTTCCTCGTTGCCCTGCGGCCGCAACGGCGGGGACATCACGAATTGCGCGCCCTCGAAACCGGGCCGCCGATAGTCGTTTTCCGAGAGGTAAAGATATTGAGGGCAGGTCTCCGCGAAGACCGGCAAGCCGCGGGCGCGGGCGGCGCGCACTTCTTTCAGCGCGTCTCCCGCGGAGAGGTGGACGAAGTAGATGGGAGCGCCGGCGATCTCGGCGAGCGCGACGGCGCGGTGCGTGGCCTCGGCTTCGGCGGTCATGGGACGGG
>CAIQSZ010000453.1 GCA_903874575.1 uncultured Elusimicrobia bacterium | reverse complement strand
GCGGTTCTCCGTGCCTTCCAACTGGACCTGGAGGTCTCGGAAGCCCTGCGTCGATTTGATGTCCGGGTACTTTTCCACGACCACCATCAGCCGCGACAGCGCCGAGGACAGTCCGGCCTGAGCTTCCTCGAACTTCTTGAAGGCGCTCGGGTCGTTGAGCGCGTCCTTGGAGACGTTGAGCGCGCCCACGCGGGAGCGCGCGTCCACCACGGCGGCGAGCGTTTCCTTCTCGAATTTCGCGGAACCTTTCACGGTCTCGACGAGGTTGGGGACCAAGTCCAGGCGGCGCTGGTACTGATTCTCCACCTGCGCCCACGCCTTGCTGACGCCTTCGTTCCGTCCGACGAGCCCGTTATACGTCCCCGCCAGCCATATCCCGACGACGACGAGCAGTCCCAGCGCGGCCCCGATGATCTTCATGCCGCCAGTCTCTCACTTCCCGGCGCGCGCCGTCAAGCTTACCTCCAGGTCGGACAGCGGCGCGACACCCAGCGGTAGTTCTCGGGCAGGTCGATGACGGCCTGCCTTTCCTTCAAGCGGGCGAGGTAGGCGTCGTAGACGGGCTTGGCCGCCCTGTCGATCATGGCCTCTATGCGTTTCTCTGCCTGCGCGCGGTCGGCGACGGAGATGGGAGTGCCGCGCGCGGGCAGCCAGTCCGTCTTGCGCAGGGCGCGCCGCAGTTCGTCGGCGGCCTCGGCCAGGGCGTCGCGCGTGGTGTCTTCATGCGTGCGTTCGTGGGCCAAAATCTGCTCGTACTGACAGCTGTCCTCGGGGTATTCCCGCGGCACGATGATCTCCGAATTTTTCGGCGTGATGTCGACGCTCAGATGGTCGATCCACGCGCACCGCGGCCCGCCGAAGAACCTCGGCGCCAGCGCGATTTTGGCGTCGTAGCGCAGTTCCTGAGACGCGCCGGTCAGCCCTTGGAGCTTGCCGCCCGGCCCCAGCGCCTCGGTTTCGGGATACTTCGACAGGTCCGCCAAGGTCAGATCGCGGCGGATCGTCGTCGGGAAGGACGACAGGACGACCTCGAAGTCGATCCCGCGGCCGGACGAGAGGTCGTGCGGGCAGGCGGGGGCGGAGGACGGCCCGCGACCGCAGGCGGCGGACATCGCGCACGCCAGAACGGCGAGCCCTCCTCTCCTCACGCCCGGAGTATAGCCCCGCGTTCATCGAGCGTCAACGCGCGACGTCCCCTTCAGGCGCCGCCGCTTGCTATGATGTCGGTCCTCGTGACCGACACCGACATCGTCGTCCCCGGGCGCGCCCTCCCCACGCGCGTCTTCAAGCTGGCCAACGGGCTCAAGGTCGTCGTGCAGACCGACGCCTCCGCGCCGCTGGTCGCGGTTTCCCTGACCTACCGCGTCGGCTCGCTGGACGAGGAGAAGGGCCGCGCCGGCTTCGCCCACCTCTTCGAGCACCTGATGTTCCAGGGCACGAGGAACCTTCCGCCCAACGAGGTCTCTCGCCTGGTCGAGACCAACGGCGGCGTGGACAACGCCTATACGACGAAGACGAACACGACCTATTACGAGGTCGTGCCGTCGTGGGCGCTGGAGGCGGTGCTGTGGGCCGAGGCCGACCGCATGCGCGGCCTGCTGATCTCCCCGCGCGAGCTGGAGATCGAGAAGCGGGTCGTGCTGGAGGAGATGGGCCAAAGCTACTCGAACCAGCCCTACCGTCGCGCCACCGACGTGGTGATGAGCGAACTGGCCTTCACGCGCTGGGAGAACGCGCACCCCACCATCGGAGTCGAACCGGATCTGCGCGCCGCTACGCTCGAGGACGTGCGCCGCTTCTACGACAAACACTACGGTCCGGAGAACGCCGTGCTGGCCTTGGTCGGCGACCTGACGTTCTCCGAGGCGCGAAGTCTTGTGCGCCGGCACTTCGGTCCCGTCAAGCGCCGCGCGTCGCGTCCGAAGCGCCCGAAGCTGAACGAGCCGCGCATGTCCGGCGAGCGGCGCGCGCGCGTGGAGGACCCGCTGGCGACCATGCCCCTGCTGGTCGCGGGTTGGCACGCGCCCAAGCGCGGCTGCGACGACTACTGGGCGTTGACCGTGCTCACCGCCGTCCTGGGCGGCGGAGAGGACAGCCCCCTTCACGAGGAACTGGTCAAGAGGTCGCGTTTGGCGCTGTCGACCAGCGTGCACATGCCCTACTGGTCCAGCCATTCGAACTCGGTCGGTCCGGATCTGTTCGGCGTCTTCGTTTCGCCGCGCGCGGACGCGGAGTTCGCCGCGGTGCTGGCGGGCGTGGACCGCGTGCTGGACCGCTTTCGGCGCCGGGGCCCGAGCGAGGGGGAACTGGCGCGCGCGAAGATCCAGCTGGAGCGCGGCTGGCTGGAGGGCCAACAGTCGCTCATCGATCGCGCTCAGACGCTGAGCTCCTACGTCGCGCTGATCGGCGATCCCGCGGGGTTCTGGCGCGACTACGCGCGCCTGCTCAGGGTCGACGCGCGAGGGATCATGCTGGCCGCGCGCCGCTGGACCGGCGCGCGCGGCCGCGCGCTTTTGGAAATCGTGCCCGGCGCGCCCGTCGCCGCCGCGCCCTCGGTCCCGCGCTCCGAGGTTCCGCCCGAGGAGCCGCGCGTTCCGGGCGCGCCGCCCCCGTCGAACGGCCCCGTGCGCGCGCCGTCTTTGCCCAAGCTCTCGCGATTCGTCCTGGGAAACGGCCTCGACGTGCTGGTGGTGCGCGACCCGCGCCTGCCGCTGGTCGAGGCGCGCCTGGGACTGCGCGCGGGCCGCGCGCTGGAGGCGGCGGGCGAGGACGGACTGTCTCCCGCCTGCGAAGAGCTCCTGTTCAAGGGTTGCGCGGGCCAGGACGCGGCCGGGGTCGCGCGCGCGTTCACCGGTCTGGGCTGGGCGGTCGGCTCGGCCGGCGAAGCCGAGTGGCTGAAGCTCTCGGGCTCGGGCCTGGCGCGCACCTTCGGCGATTTTTCCCGCCAGCTGGCGCGCGTGCTGACGACGGCCGAATACCCCGAGGACGAGGTCGCGTTGTGGCGCGAGAACGCGGTCGAGGAGCTCGCGATGCGGCGCGCGCAGCCCTCGTTCTTGTCCGAGGAGCGCCTGCGCGCGGAGCTGTTTGCCGGGCATCCGTACGGCCGCGGCGCCGTCGACGAGGGCTTGATCGGGGCCGTCGAGCGCTCCCGCCTGCTCAAGTATCACGGCGCGCGCCTGCGTCCGGGCGGCGGCCACCTCGTGCTGGTCGGAGACTTGGACGCCGACGCCGCGCGCGAGACGCTGGAGCGCGCGTTCGCGCCTTGGGAGGCGCGGGGCTCCGTCGTCGAACCGCCGCCCCTGCCCGGCCACGGCCCGGCGCGCGTCGCGCTGGTGGACCGACCGGGCTCCGCGCAGGCTTGCGTCGTCGTGGCGCACACCGGCCCCATGACCGCGCGCGACCCGGATTACCTCGCGTTCATCGCGGCCAACCACG
>CAIQSZ010000452.1 GCA_903874575.1 uncultured Elusimicrobia bacterium | reverse complement strand
CGCCGGAGCGGGCGTGGGCCAGTGGATCGGAAACTGCAAGCGCGCGCCCGCGGACGCCTGGATGTTCTTCAGCCGCTACGACGCCGAATCGTCGTCGGAGCTCGACGGCGCGGGCGTCCTGCTCGGCGTCGGCGCGCGTCTGCGCCTGGCGGGTCCCGATTCGCCCGACGCGCCGCTCCAGAGCTTGGCGCCCCGCATCACGCGCGCGGCGGGCCTGACGCGCAGCCTGCCCCTGCTCCAGATCATGCGCGAGGGCGAATTGCCGCTGTGGCCCGGCGCCACCGTGACGGGGTTCTATGCCCTCTACCCGGGCCTCAGCATGGGCTACCGCTTCAACCTGAAGGATCGCCTCATCGTGTACTGCCCCGCGCACATCCCGGATCCGGAGGCGCCCGACGGCCACGACGCCCGCAAATTCCGCGGATTCTTCCGGGACGCGGACCTTCTGATCCACGGCTTTTCCCGGTCGCTTTCGGACCGGGTCGAGGGCGCGGCCTGGGAGACGGTGCAGGATCTGGCCGCGTCGGCGCGCGTCCGGCGGCTGGCCCTGATGTCCCTGCCGGGGGCCGCGGCGCCGCTGGACCTGAGCGCCCGGATCAAGGCGCGAGGGCGCGCGGTCGGCGTCCAGACCGCGCTGGTCTCGGGCGCGCTCAGCTTCACGCTGTAGGTCCAGGCGGGGCGGGCTCAGTAGCCGTAGTCGACGCCGGCGCAGACCCGGGGCTTGGCCTTCAGCCGCTCGGCCAAGCCGGCGTTCTTGCGCATGTACTCGGCGCGGTCCCGCACGCCGTAGACGAACTCGTCGAGGTATCTCTTGAAGGACGCTTCGTCGCGGGCGATCTCGTCCCACGCGGCGTAGAAGTCGTTATCGCGGTCGTAGTAGCCCTGGGCGTACGACGGGTGCGCGCCCCACGGCTCCACCACGACGGCGTCCACCTGCAGGCCGGGAATCAAGGTCCGGTTGGGATCGGAGCGGATGACGGCCTCGTCGACCAGCTCCTCGACCACCACCACCACGCGCTTCGAGGCGAACGCGGCTTCCTTCTGCACGCCCAGCAGGCCCCACGCCTGCGTGTCGCCGTCGCGGTCGGCGCGCTGGGCGTGGATGAAGGCCACGTCGGGGCGCAGGGCGGGCACCGTCGCGAGCGTTTCTCCGGTGTAGGGGCACGCGACGGTCTTGATGCGCGGATTCGCCTTCGGGATGTCGGTGCCGGCGTAGTCGCGCAGGGGCCAGAACGGGAGGTTCGCGGCGCCCGCGCAGAAGCGCGCGACCATGCCGAAGTGCGAGTACTCCTCGAGCTCGAGCGCCGGGGGCTTGGCCTCGACGGCGCGGCGAAACGCGTGGAGGGAGCCGACCCCGGGATTGCCCGCCCAGGAGAACACCAGCTTCCTGGCCGCGCCCGCCTGGATCATCTGGTCGTAGACCAGGTCCGGCGTCAGGCGCGCCAGCGTCAGGTCCTTCTTCTTCTGGCGGATGATCTCGTGGCCGGCGGCGAAACAGATCAGGTGCGTGAAGCCTTCGATGGCCACGACGTCGCCGTCGCAGACCATGGACGCGACCGCGTCCTTCATGCTCAAGAGCTTGACGCGCGCGCCCGGCATCAGGCGAGCTCCGCCAGGCAGGCGTCGAGAATCTCGAGGCCCTTGTCGACGTCGTAGTCGCTCAGCACCAGCGGCGGGGCGATGCGCAGGACCGACTTGCCGCAGCCCAGCAGCAGCAGGCCTTTGCGGAACGCGAGTTGTTCCAGCTTGCCCACGAAGTCGGTCGCGGGTTCCTTGGTCTTGGGGTCGGCGACGAACTCGACGCCGATGAACAGGCCGACGCCGCGGACGTCGCCGATGACGGGATGCCGGGCTTGGAGCGTCTTGAGGCCCGCGAGCAGGCGCCGGCCCGTCTTGGCGGCGTTGTCGGCCAGGCCGCGTTCCACCAGGTCGAGCGTGGCCAGCGCGGCCGCGCAGGCCACGGGGTTGCCGCCGTAGGTGGAGCCGTGGGAGCCGCGCGGCCAGGTCATCACGGACTCCTTGGCGATGACGGCGCCGATGGGCAGGCCGGAGCCCAGGCCCTTGGCGGTGAGGACGACGTCGGGCTCGACGCCGTAGTGGTCGGCGGCCCACATCTTGCCGGTGCGGCCGACGCCGGTCTGGATCTCGTCGAAGATCAGGACGATGCCGTACTCGTCGCACAGCGCGCGCCAGAACCTCAGGAACTCCTTCGAGGGCATCACATAGCCGCCTTCGCCCTGCATGGGCTCCAGGACGACGGCGGCGACTTCCTCGGGAGATATCTGGGTCTCGAAGAGCTGGTGCGCGGCCTTCACGCAGTCCTCCAGCGTGTTGCGGTACGGGTTGTGGAACGGCAGGTGGTACACGCCGGGCAGCAGGGGGCCGAAGCCCTTGCGGTACTTGACCT
>CAIQSZ010000451.1 GCA_903874575.1 uncultured Elusimicrobia bacterium | reverse complement strand
GGCCACCGCGCGCACCAGATAGAAGCCCGGCGGGGGAAAGTTGCCCCGGTCGTCGCGCCCGTCCCAGACGTCGGTCTGCAGGATGGCGTTCTGGCGCACGGAGCCGGACACGAGCGTCCTCACGACCTGAGGAGGCAGGGCCGTATTAAGGATCTGGATGGTGACCGAGGACTGCCGCGAGAGCGTGTAGCTGATGGTGAACGGGTCCAGCGTGATCGTATTGCTCGAGTTGTACAGCGTGGGCACGTCGGGCTCCACGTTGAAATTGAGGAACACGATCGCGCCGCGGGCCACCGTGACGTTCCCGTAGATGCGGTCGGACGGGAAGTATTGCGGGGTCGCGGTCGACTGGGCGGTCAACGTGAAGACGTAACTGCCGTCCGGGACGAACAGGCCGTTGACGTCGCGGCCGTCCCAGAACTCGGAGATGCGCAGGCGGCCGGGGCGCATGCCGTGGAAGGTCACGAGGGGCGTCGCCGGGACTCCGCCCGGCGTGACGACCAAGCTGCTGACGCAGGAGCCCGGCGGGCTCTGGGCCGGGCACGGCGGCCAAACGCCGGGGGTGTTGACGACGACCGAGCCCGGGGCGTAGATGTTCCACGCGACGAACATGGGCTGGGACAGCTGATAGCTCAGCACGACCTGATCGGACGCGCCCGACAGCAGCGGCGTGACGGAGAGGTCCGTGATCCGGAACAGGTCGACCGGGAACAGGGCGGTCGTCGTGGAGACCTTCGACGGAAACGCGCTGTCGTACGCGGTGAGCTGGACCAGATAGATCCCCGAGGACACCAGCAGCCCGGCGTCGTCGGCGCCGTCCGTCCACGTCTCGACGTTGTTGAAAAGGCCGGGCCGGGTCTCCGCGTTGACGAGGGTCTTGACCAGGTTGAGTCCGGTCGCGTCGAAGACCTTCAGCGAGACCACCGCGTCGCGGGAGAGCTGATAACGGAAGGTGAACGGATTCAAGCCGGCCACGGCGGGGCTGGAACCGATCACGGTGGACACCGGCGTGACCTGCGTGATGCCGACCAGGCCGCGCAGGACCGGGATGAAGCCGACCTTCGCCAGCGAAGTCCAAACACGTGTATCGTTCGCGTTGCCCCTGTACGAGACGCCGGCCTGCGAAGGCAGGGACGCATACAGCACGAACACGTAGTCGCCGTCCTCCATCAGTTTGCCCGCCGAGTCGCGTCCATCCCAGAAGGAAATGACCGAGGCGCGGGAGGCCTGCTGCTGAATTACCGAGCGCAGCGGCAGGACGGAAACGGGCGCCGCGCAATCCGCGGAACTGGCCGTAAAGTTCTTCGCCGGATAAGCCGCGTCGAGCGCGGGAGAGTTGACGCTGTCGAGCCCGTTACAGAACTGAGTGCCCGGCGGGTAGATGTCGAGATAGACGGTCGCCGGCTCGGTCAGTTGATAGGACATCACGGCAAGCACCGTCGATCCGCCGAGCAAAGGCTGGACGCGGATGTCAGTGATCTGGAGCGGGTCGATGCCGATCTGCAACCACGTCGAGGCGGACGTGTCGCCCACGCCAGGTTTGGTGTATAAAGTGTAGGAATTCGATTGGAACTGGGTTAAATAGTTGCCCGGGGGCATCAGATTCCCGTTGTCGTCGCGGCCGTCCCAGGAATCGCCGTTGATCAAAGGCTGGGCGTTCGGCGCTCCCAGGGCGCCTTCGCCGGTGCGCGGCAAGCTTGGCACCAAATTCCGAACTAACGCGTAGGGAGAGTAGGGCTGAGTGATGGACACGGTCGTGAACGCGTCTTTGGAGAGCCGGTAGGTGAAATTGTAGGGTTCGGCCGCGACCCCGGTGATCTGGCCCACGACGGTCGGAGTCGAACGGATCACGTGGACGTCGTTGACGTTGACGAGAACCGCTTTTTGCGAAACGTCCGCGTTGTTGGCATCCTTGGTCGCGCCCGAAGGATAGGCGCGGGTCTGCGTGACGGTGATGTTGCCGCTGGCGCCGACCTGGTTGGTCTGGACGGTGACGCGAAAGCCGTAATCGCCGTTGATCTTGCCGAAGCCGCCCTGGATGGGCTGAGAGGCATCCCATAATACGCAGTACGCGTGCGTATCGTCGGGAAGATTGCACGCGGTAGCGCTGCAGCTGCCCGCAGAATCAATGAAGAAGGTGCGCAAAGGCGGGGTCGATGTGGGATCCAGGGGATTGGCGCCGTCCACGTACCGGAAAATCTCGAACTCCACCTGGTCGATGGCGACTGTGCCATTGCTCCCGCCGGTAGCGGGATTTTGCGCGATACCCACCTGAGTGCACAGGAAGATCTGGGAATTGCAGACATTGCTCCCGATCGTGCCGGTAATTTGGGGGTTGACCTGCGCGTCCGTCAATTTGCAACGAGTCGCGGGATCCGCGGCGAACTGAATCTCCGGGTCGTTGGAGATATTCCCCTCCGTTGGACCGGAATGAATCGCGCACTGAAACCGAGGCGGAGTGGCGGCGCTCGCAGAACAGTTGGCCGATCTCGTGTTGTAGACGAAGGCGCCGTTGATGAAGACCTGGACGGACTGGGCGGAGGCGGCGGGCGCGCGGAAAGCGGAGAAGAAGAGCGCGGCCGCGGACAGGGCCGCGGCGGCGGGAAAGCGCGTCGGACGTCGTTGAGGTCGAGGCATGTTGTCGTGTCTTGAGGGAGGCCTGGGAAGATTGTACATCACGGTCGTCTCATGAGGGTTAAGAGAATATTAAAAACGCGCAAAGGGCAGCCGGCGCCGAACGGAGTAGCGGACGAGCTCGGCTTGGCCGCGGTCGCCCGACGGTCCGAAAAGGACGTAGACGCCCCGTTCGCGCGGCGAGGCGCCGGGCAGGGGGGCCAGTCCCAGCGCCGCGCCCGCGGGCATGGCCTCGGACGAGACGCGCGTCAGCTTGCCGCCGTCAAGCGCGTACACGAGCACGCGGCGGCCCTTCGCGTCGTGAATCCAAAGCTTGCCGTCGGACCACGCCATGGCGTTGGGCACGGCGTCGTCGGGCAGGGCGTACCTCTGCGCCGGCGCGTCGTCGCCGCCGTGGCGGGTGAGCGCGCGGTCCACGGCATCGTAGGACCACACGGCCTCCCCGTCGAAGGCGAGCGCGGACGGCGCGGGGCCGGGGCTGGGGCGCGCGGAGAGGATCTTCTCCGGGGCGGAGGCGGAATGCCGGAGCAGGCGCGCCTGGGCGGCGTCCAAGGTCCAGAGCACGCCGCCGCCGGCGGCGAGGGCCGTCGGACGGTAGGCCCCGCCG
>CAIQSZ010000450.1 GCA_903874575.1 uncultured Elusimicrobia bacterium | reverse complement strand
CGGATGAACGAGAAGGTGGACGCCGAACGCGCCGTCGTCCAGGAGCGTTGGCGCGAGCAGGCCGAATTGCTCGAGAAATTAAGGCAAAGCCGCGTCCCGAAGGCCGAAGAGTAGTTTTCAGCCCGAGAAGGCGCGCGGTCTCGGGCCCAGACCGGCCCAGTGCGCGAGCGCCGCGGCCACTCGTCGCGAGGCTTGTCCGTCCCCGAACGCCCCTCCTTTAGGCGGCTTTTTCCGACGGTCCGCGGCGCGCACGAGCGCGCGCTCGACGGCGGTCGGCTCGACGCCGACCAAAATCCCCCACCGGCCGAGCCCCTCGGGCCGCTCCGTGGTTCGGCGCAGGACCAGATAGCGCAGGCCGAGCGCCGTCGCTTCTTCTTGTAATCCTCCGGAGTCCGTGGCCGCGAAGGAGGCGCGGGAGAGCAGGCGGATGAAGTCGGGGTAGTCGAGCGGCGGCACCATGCGAAACCGTTCGCGAGGCAAGGCGGCCAGCGGCGCGTGCGCGGCGGGATGAGGGTGAGCCGGTACGATCCACAACACGTCGGGCCGGCGCGCGGAGGCGCGTGCCAGAGCCGCCGCCAGTCCGCGTAGGATCTTGCCGTGGCTCTCGCGGCGATGAAGGGTCACAACCGCCACGGGGCGATCTTCCGGGATCCCCGCGAGAACGCGCGGCCCGTTGCCGATGGGGCGTTTGAGCGCCAGTTGGAGCGCATCCACGACGGTGTTGCCCGTGACGTAGATCTTGCGCGAGTCGGCGCCTTCGCGCAGGAGTCGGCGCCCGGCGCGCGGCGTGGGCGCGAGGAGTATCTCCGCGAGAAGATCGATCGTCGCACGGTTAAGCTCTTCAGGGAAAGGGTTCGCTATGTCGTCTGTGCGCAGGCCTGCCTCCAAGTGCGCGACCGGGACGCCGCGGTGGAATGCGGCCAACGCCGCGGCGAGAGCGCTCGTCGTGTCGCCCTGGACCAGCACCAGGTCGGGCGGCCGCCTTGAAAGTTCGGCGTCCACGCCGCCGACGACGGCGGCCAGCACGTCGTTGGGCGTCCGTCGCGCGCGCATCACGCGCAACTCGCGGTCCGCCCGCAGGCCGAACGAGGCGAGCGCGCCGGAGAGGATTTCGCGGTGTTGGCCTGTGGCGAGCAGTTTCACGCGGAAACGGCGGTCGCGGCGCAGGAGGAGGGCGACCGGCGCCGTCTTCACCGCCTCCGGCCGAGTGCCGACGACGATGAGAATCTCGGGAGGGCGGCCGCTCACGGCGTCAGTCGGCGGGGCGCGCCGGCCGTGAGAAACCGCCGCGCTTGGCGTGAGCCTCGGCGTGGGCCAGCCGCAAGTCGCAGGCGGCCATTTCCGTCACCAGACGCTCAAACGAGATGCGAGGCTTCCAGCCGAGTTCGCGCCGCGCCTTTCGCGCGTCGCCCAGTAGGGAGTCCACCTCGGTGGGGCGCAGATAGCGCGGGTCGAGCGCGATGATAACGCGGCCGGTCGCGGCATCGACGCCGCACTCGGACGAGCCCTTGCCCTTCCAGACCAGGCGTATGTCCAGGGCGCGCGCGGTCGCTTCCACGAACTCCCGCACCGAATGCTGGCGTCCGGTCGCGATCACATAGTCGTGGGGCTTCTTTTGCTGCAACATCAGCCACATCATCTCGACGTAATCGGCGGCGTGGCCCCAGTCGCGCTTGGCGTCCAGGTTTCCCAGCCACACCTTCTCATTCAGGCCTAGTTTGATGCGCGCCAGGCCGCGGGTGACCTTGCGCGTCACGAAGGTCTCGCCGCGTCGCGGAGACTCGTGGTTGAAGAGGATTCCGTTGCATGCGTACAGGCCGTACGCTTCCCGGTAGTTGACCGTGATCCAGTACGCATATAACTTGGCGACGCCGTAGGGCGAGCGTGGGTAGAAGGGCGTCGTCTCCTTCTGCGGCGTCTCCCGCACCAGGCCGAACAATTCGGAGGTGGACGCCTGATAGAAGCGCGTCTTCTCGGCCAAACCAAGCGTGCGCATGGTTTCAAGCAGGCGCAATGTGCCCAACGCGTCGGAATTGGCCGTGTACTCCGGCTCCTGGAAGCTTACCGCGACGTGGCTCTGCGCGGCCAGGTTGTATATTTCGTCTGGACGGACGGCTTCGACGATGCGCTGGAGACTGGAAGAATCCGTCATATCCCCGTGATGCAAAATGAGGCGCAGTCGCTTTTCGTGCGGGTCCTGGAAGAGATGGTCGATGCGGTCGGTATTGAACAGTGAGGTTCGCCGTTTCAGTCCGTGGACTTCGTAGCCCTTGGAGAGCAGGAACTCCGCGAGGTACGAACCGTCTTGACCGGTGATCCCGGTGATGAGCGCTTTCTTCGTCATCGGGGGGAAATAACGGGCAGGGGGTACGGCGCGCCGGGCCTGACCGTCGTCGTCGGGCCCGAGGAGACAGAGACGGTCAATGCGCCGCTGGAAACGGTCACGGTCGGTATGCGCACGGAACCGGTCGAGACCTCGAAGCGGAACTCGGCTCCTTCCGCCGCGGCGACCACGGTGCCGCGGTTGACGAACTCGACTCGGCCGCTGAGGACCGAGATATTTGAATCGGAGACGATGGGTGACTGAGGCGTATCGGGTCCGGAGTTCACCTCGCGGCCCCAGCCCGCGACGCGGTATATTCCTTCCACTTTCAACGGGCACAGCGCCTGAGTGCACGGCAGGGGCGCGAAGCAGGCGGAGGCGCCGATGAGCAGGACGAACGGCGCCAGTCGTCGCATCAGTAGAGCGTGCCGTTTGGAGCCGCGGCTTCGACGAAGGTAGGAAGTTCGCCGCAGGCTCCGGCCGGACGGCGCAGGTCGGTCACCTTCGAGTGGTAGTAAAGGACGACCTTGCGCACGTAGGACCTTGTCGAGGCGAACCAATGTTTGCTGGTCAGGAACTTGGGGCCGGCGTGGTAGGCGGCGATCACTCGCTGCATGACCCAGTGCGGGACGTCTGTATAGCGCACTCCCTGGAGGTGAAAGAGGCGCCAAGCGGTTTTGAACAGATCCCGGATGTAGGCGGCGCCGGCCTTGATGCCCTGTTCGGGATCGTGGATGTCATGCGCGCGCACGCCCACGCCTTCCGCGGTGTCCGGCATGACCTGCATAAGGCCCCGTGCGCCGGACGGGGAGACGGCGTTGGGGTCGAATTCGGACTCGGCGGCCATGATGGACTTCAGGAAACGGGCATCCAGACGGTAGCGGCGGGCGTACTTGAAGATCAGGTCGTCGTAGCGGTCCGTCTTTTCAGGCTGGCTGAGAAGGACTTTGAATGTATGGCGGTAGGTGGGGGTCGCGATCGGGATTGGGACGACCAGATCCTGATGCAGACGGGCGGCGGCCGGACGGGCGTCGGCGGTGGACGTAGCCGGGGATGGAGCCTTTTCGGACATCCGTGGAGCATCGACCAGGGCTCCGTCGTCGGGTGTTTGGGCCGCCGTGGCGGCGTCGAAGAAATGATTTAAGCGGGTTGCGGACGGCGCTCCGGCCGGGAATGCCAAAGCCGAAGAAAGACCGCGGGCCGATAGAGCGCCACGGGGTTCTTGAGCCTGCGTGGGGTCGGCAGCTAGGGCGGCCGCCAGGGCCCACAGGGCGAGACGACATCTCGTGGAGTTAAATATAGGTTCCATTATAGCATAACTAGCCTGTTGCTCGGGTGTCTTTGGTCCGCCGGATGTGGTACTCTGACGATCATGGAGCATAAAGTCCTTGTGATCGGCGGCACCGGGTTGGTCGGAAACGCACTGCTCAGGGCATGGACCGCTCGCCGAACCGAGGTGGCGGCCGCCACCTACCACTGCCACTCCTCGGGAGGTTTCCTCCAGCTTGATATGCAGGACGAAGCCCGGGTCAGGGCCCTATTGTGCCGTTTTAAGCCGACCGTAGTCGCCCTTCCGGCCGCGAATCCTTTCGTGGACTATTGCGAGTTGCACCCCGAGGAGACTCGCAAAGTCAACGTGGATGGGACCCTGAACGTGGCTCGGGCTTGCAGGGATAACGGCGCGCGAATGATCTTCTTCTCGTCCGATTACGTGTTCGATGGGCTAAAAGGACTATATACGGAGGAAGACGCTCCATGCCCCATTAACGAGTACGGGCGGCAGAAGGCCGAAGCCGAATCCGGAGTTCTTGCCGCCGATCCCCGAAACCTCGTCCTACGGACGTCCGGCGCGTATGGGTGGCAATGGGAGCCGAAAAATTTTGTCCTGCAGATTTGCGCGCGTCTATCGAAAGGCGAGCCGATGCGCGTGGCCGCGGATGTCCGCTACAACCCCACTTATGTCGAGAACTTGGCGGAGATCACCGTCGCGTTGGTCGATAAAGCCGCCGGCGGGATATTCCACGTCGTCGGCGCCGAGGAAATCGTTCGGCATGAGTTCGCGGCTCGCGCGGCTCGCGCCTTCGGGCTCGACGAGAAGCTTCTGTTGCCGACGCCGCTGGCGGAACTGGCGTCCCCCACTCCTCGGCCGCAAGAGAGCAGTCTGTGCACGGACAAGGTCCGAGCCGCCGTGGCTTCCCATCCGATTGGAGTGGACGAGGGCCTGCGGCGCATGTTGGCGATGGCCCCGTCGTGGCGCATCTATGCCCGCTCCTTGCCCGACCCTGCCGCCAAGATTGCGCCGACGCGCGGCTAGCTTCTTCGCCGGAGATTTGTTATCATCAACCCGTTCCGTCAATCTTGGAGGATAGAAATCCGCTCATGATCAACGTCTCGATGAAAGCCATGCTGGAAGCTGGAGTGCACTTCGGCCACCAGACCCGCCGCTGGAATCCAAAAATGTCCCGCTTCATCTTCGGTGAGCGAAATGGCATCCATATCATCGATCTCCAGAAGACCGTCAAGGAGATCAAGAAAGTCGGCCAGTGGGTCCGCGACCAGGCCGCCGCAGGCAAGAAGTTCTTGTTCGTCGGCACGAAAAAACAAGCCGTGGAGATACTGCGCGCCGAGGCCGAGCGTTGCGGACAGTCCTATGTCTCCGAGAAATGGCTTGGCGGCACGCTGACGAATTTCGCGACGTTGCGCAAGTCCGTCAAGCGCCTTGAGGAGCTTGAGAAGTGGCAGGCCGACGGGATATTCGCGGTCCTTCCCAAGAAGGAAGTCTCCCGTCTCAATAAGGAGATGTCCAAGCTCAAGAAGAACCTGTCGGGCCTGCGCGGCCTCGACAAACTCCCCGATGTCATGTTCATCGTCGACCCCGTCGAGGAAGACCTGGCGGTGCAGGAAGCGCGCAAACTCGGTATACCGATCGTCGCCGTCTGCGATACCGACTGCGATCCCGACCTCATCGAACATCCGATCCCGGGCAACGACGACGCGGCGCGCTCCATCAAGCTGTTCTGCGGTCTGATCGCCGACGCGGTGCTCGAGGGCAAGACCGCATACGAAGCCGCGCTGAACGCGCAGTCCGTTGCCGGCGCCGAAGCCGCGATGCTGGCCCAGGGCCAGGCCGCCGAAGCCGAGGTCATCCAGACCGCGGATGTCGTGTACGCCGCCGTTGAAGAGCCGACCCGACAGCAGGAGGCCTGAATCTCATGACGACCGCCGACGCCGGCACCCTGATCCGCGAGCTTCGAGAGAAGACCGGCGCGGGGATGATGGACTGCAAGCGCGCCCTGGACGAAGCCAAGGGAGACCTTCAGGGCGCTGTCACGATCCTGCGCAAGAAGGGCATGGCGGACGCCGCGAAGAAGTCATCCCGCGCGACCAAGGAAGGCGCGGTGGCTTTTAAGGTCGACGCCAACCGCGGCGCGATCGTCGAGATCAATTCCGAGACCGACTTCGTCGCCAAGGGAGCCGATTTTCAGGCGATGGTGGGAATCGTCGTCGATAAGGCCATGAACGGTTTGCTGAAGGGCCTGGAGGCCGCCAACGAAGAGTTCGTAAAGCCCCTCGTCGGCAAGCTCGGCGAGAACATGAACCTGCGCCGCTTTGACCGCCTCGAACTTCCCGGCGCGGGACTTATCGCCGGCTATGCCCATCAGCCGGATCCGGCCGTTCCCGCCAAGCGGGGAGCGTTGATCATGCTGACGGCCCCGAAAGGCGACGTTCCCGAACTCGCCGAACTGGCGAAGGAACTCCTCCTCCAGATCGTTGGGGCCTCTCCGAAGTATCTGACGCGCGCCGAAGTTCCGGGCGCGGACATCGAAAAGGAAAAGGAAATCCACACCGAGATATTGCGCAAGGAAGGCAAGCCGGACGCGCAGATCGCGAAGATCGTCGAGGGCAAGATCAACAAGCTCTTCTATCAGCAGTGGGTTCTCCTGGACCAGGTCTCCTTGCGCGACAACAAGAAGACCATCGGCGACATCGTCAAGGACGCGGGCGCGAAGCTCGGCGGAGAAGTGAAGGTCGTTCGCTTCGTCCGCTACCAGCTCGGCGAGTAGCTCCCCGAGGATGCCCTCGGTCAAAAAGTACTCAAGGGTTCTCCTTAAGCTCTCCGGCGAGTCTTTATGCGGAGAGGGAGATCACGGCGTCAAGCCTCAGGCGCTTTCCTCCATCGTCGCCGAGATCAAGCTCGCGGTCGATTCCGGCGTGCAGATGGGAATCGTCGTCGGCGGCGGCAACATTTGGCGAGGCGAGCAGGATCGAGGCGAGGCCATCGGCCGCGTGACCGCGGATTACATGGGCATGCTGGCCACGTTGATGAACGCTTTGGCCCTTCAGGACGCGCTCGAACAGCTGGGCGTGCCCACCCGGGTCCAGACGGCAGTTGAGATCAATAAACTGGCGGAGTCGTATATTCGCCGTCGTTCGATCCGCCATCTGGAAAAGGGCCGCGTGGTCATTTTCGCGGGCGGCACCGGCAATCCCTATTTTACCACCGACACGGCCGCGGCATTGCGCGCCGTCGAGATCGAGGCCGAGGTCGTGTTGAAGGCCACGAAGGTGGACGGCGTCTATTCCGCCGACCCCAAGAAAGATAAATCCGCTGAAAAATTCGACAAGCTCACGTTCATGGACAGCATTAAATTGCGGTTGAAGGTGATGGACGCCACCGCCCTGACGCTGTGCATGGAGAACTGCATGCCCGTCGTCGTTTTTGACCTTGCGGTGAAGGGCAATATCGCCCGCGCCGTCGCCGGGCAAAAGGTCGGTACTTTGATCGCCACGGAGTGACAGCACATGACCGCCAACGAAGCCGTCGGAATCGTCGTCGCCAAGATGGAAGAAGCCATGAAGGAACGCCTAGGTAAGATGGCCAAGGATATGTCCAACATGCGCACCGGCCGCGCCAATCCCATGATGCTCGAGTCCGTGAAGGTCGAGGCCTACGGCTCCTTGGTTCCGTTGAAGCAGGTCGCGGCTGTTTCCGTGCCTGAGGCTCGCACCCTGGAAATCCGCCCCTGGGATCCCTCGACTCTCCAGGACATCGAGAAGGCCCTCCAGAAGGCCGACGTCGGCGCCATGCCGCAGAACGACGGCAAGATGCTCCGCATCTCCTTGCCGATGATGACCGAGGACCGGCGCAAGGACCTGGTCAAGGTTCTCAAAAAGCTGGGCGAAGAGTTTAAGGTGGGCGTGCGCAACGAGCGCCAGGAAGCGCTCAACAAGGTCAAGAAGTCATTCCAAGCCAAGGAAATCACGGAAGACGATCTCCGTGGTCTCGAGACGCGCATCCAGAAGATCACCGACGCCTTCACGAAGCAGGTCGACGACCAAGTCGCCGTGAAGGAAAAAGAGATACTGACGGTCTAGCGTGGTCCCCCGCCACGTCGCCGTCATCATGGACGGCAACGGACGATGGGCCGCCGCGCGCGGGCTTCCGCGGATCTCGGGCCACTAAGCGGGAGTGGACTCCGTGCGCGAGATCGTCCGCGCCGCCTGCGAGTTGGGCATCGAGGCGCTGACCTTGTATTCTTTCTCAACGGAGAACTGGTCGCGTCCCGCCGAGGAAGTCGGCGAGCTCATGAAGCTGCTTGGCTGGGCGCTGAAGCTGGAAACGCTACAATTGGATAAGCGTCGCGTGCGCCTGGGCGCCATCGGGCGCTTGGACGCCCTCCCCCCCGCCGTCCGAGCGGAACTGAACTCGGCGGTCGACCGCTTGAAAGACAACGACGGCTTGCGCCTGACGCTGGCGCTGAACTACGGCGGACGCCAGGAGATCGTCGACGCGGCGAACCGCGCGCTGGCCGCGGGCGCGAAGACCGTCGATGAGGACGCCATCGCGAAGAATCTCTACACGGCGGGCCTGCCGGAGTTGGACCTGCTCATCCGCACCTCCGGCGAGATGCGTATCTCCAACTTCCTGCTCTGGCAGGCCGCCTACGCCGAACTTCACGTCACCCCCGTGCTCTGGCCGGACTTCCGCAAGGATCATCTCGCGGCGGCGCTGGCGGATTTCTCCGCGCGCGACCGGCGCTTCGGCGGCCTGTCCAAGAAGTCCGAATGACGAGCGGTTCTTCCAGATTTTGTAGAATACGAGCATGCTTCTTCCGCGCATCCTGACGGCGGTCGTCGGGATTCCTGTTCTTCTGTATCTGGTGCACGCAGGCGGAGCCGCATTCGGACTGTTCGTCGTCGGCGTCTGCGCGCTGTGTTGCTATGAGTACGCTCTGGTTCTCCGCCTGGGCGGCCGGCCGGTGCAGTGGGGGTCGACGGTATTATTCGGCGCGGCGCTGGCGGCCTGCGCGGCGTTTGGCGGCCCGTTGGGCCTGACTTTGACCGCGGGCATGGCGCTGGTCTGCCTCATCGAACTGGCGGCCGGGACGCATTCGCTGGACCGCGCGGCGCTCACCGTGTTCGGCTCCCTGTTCGCGGGCTGGATGCCGGCGCACCTGGCGCTGATTCGCGGTCTGCGTCCTCATGGCGAGGCTTTTCTGTTGATGATATTCGTGTCGGTGTGGTGCATGGACACGGCGGCGTACGTCGTCGGCAGCGCTCTCGGAAGGCACGCTTTGGCGCCGCGGCTCTCGCCCAAGAAGACCTGGGAAGGCTCTATATCGGGCTTCTTCGCCGCGGTCGCGGTGTGCGCGGCATTCTCCCATTTTCTGCTCATGGACGCTCTCCCCCTGCCCTGGGCGGCGGGCGTGGGCAGCCTGATCGGCATAACCGGTCAACTCTCCGATCTGGCGGAGTCCATGGTCAAGCGAGATGCGGGCGTCAAAGACTCGGGCGCCTTATTGCCGGGACATGGGGGCGTGCTCGACCGGTTCGATTCATTCATTTTGTGCGCGCCCGCCGTTTACTATTGCCTGGGCTTCAAATGAGGAAGGTCGCGATCCTTGGCTCCACCGGCTCCATCGGCGTCAACGCGCTGAACGTCATACGAGAGTTGCCCGGACGCTTCCGGGTGGTCGGCTTGGCCGCGCACTCCAATTCGGCGCTGGTCGCCGAGCAGGCTCGTGAGTTCGGCGCCGAGGTCGTCACCATGTTCGAAGACGCGGCCTCAGCCCGCCTCAAGAAGGATCTTGTCGGCGGCGCGCGCCACGCTCCGTCCGGGGTCGAGGGCTTATGCGAACTGGCCTCGCATCCAGGCGTGGACGTGGTTCTGACCTCCGTGGTCGGCGGCGTGGGCTTCGCGCCTTTGCTCGCGGCCATTCGCGCGGGGAAGACCGTCGCGCTTGCCAACAAGGAGCCCATGGTGATGGCGGGCGCGCAGTTCATGCGCGAGGCCGAGCGCTGGGGCGCGCGCATCGTTCCCGTCGACAGCGAGCCGTCGGCCATCTTCCAGTGCGTCCAAGGCCTGAACCCGGACCCCAAGGCCGTCGCGCCTTTGAAGACCATCCGTCGCGTTCTCTTGACCGCCTCCGGCGGAGCTTTCGGCAGTTATGAGGGCGATCTGGCGGATGTGACGCCGGCCCAGGCGATGAATCATCCGACCTGGAAGATGGGCAAGAAAATCACTATCGACTGCGCGACGCTGATGAACAAAGGCTTCGAACTCATCGAGATCATGAATTTATTCGGCCTCAAACGCGAGCAGGTCGAGATCGTCATTCATCCGCAGTCGATCTTCCACTCGGGCGTGGAGTTTTCCGACGGCTCCGTCCTGGCGCAGATGGGCTTGCCCGACATGAAGCTCCCCATCCAATACGGGCTGACTTTCCCCGAGCGCGCGACGCGCGTGATCGAGCCTCTCGACCTCGTCAAAATCGGGACGCTCGACTTCAAGCGGCCGGATTTCACGCGCTTTCCGTGCCTTTCTCTGGCCTGTGAGGCCGCGCGCAAGGGCGGCGGCATGCCCGCGGTACTCTCGGCCGCCGACGAGGTCGCCGTTGAAGCGTTCATCGCCCGCGCGATCCGCTTCACCGACATTCCCCGCGTCGTCGAGAAGACGATGGCGGCGTATACGGTCAGCGGCGGGCTGCCGAGCTTTCAGGAAGTCGTCGAAATCGACGCCTGGGCCCGCGCGAAAGCGAAGGAGCATTTACGATGAGCATCCTGCAGGTGATCGGATCGTCGGCCTATACCGTGGCCGCCAACGCTGTGGCGCTGGGCCTTGTCATTTTCCTGCATGAATCCGGCCACTATCTCGCCTGCCTGAAGTTAGGCGTGCGCGTCGAAAAATTCGCGTTCGGCTTCGGGCCGGAGTTGCTCGGCTTCACGGGCCGCGCCGGCACGCGCTTCTCGCTTCGCGCGATACCGTTCGGCGGCTTCGTCAAGCCCGCGGGCGAGGATCCCGTCGAGGACGCGGCGCCGTTGGCCGACGAGTATTTCGGACAGGCGTGGAACCGGCGTCTCCTCATCGTCTACGCGGGTCCGGCGATGAACTACATCCTCGCGTTCCTGCTCTACACCGGTCTGGTCTGGGCGAGAGGAGTTCCCGAGCCGTCAAAGGAATCGATCATCGGCAACATGGTCGTCGGCTTCCCGGCGGACAGAGCCGGCCTGCGAGTGGGCGACAAGGTGACCGCGTTCGACGGACGCGCGCTCGCTGGTTGGGAGGATCTGGCCGGTTCCATCCACCGTTCCCCCGAAAAGGAAATCACGCTTGCCGTTGAGCGGGACGGGAAAGCCTTCGAGCTCAAGGTGCTTCCCAAGAAGGACGACGCCGATGCGGCACGCGGCGTCATCGGCATCATGCCCAAGGCCGAGTACCGTCCCGTCGGCCCGTTTTCCGCGATGGGCGAGGCGGCGCGCCTGTGCTGGACGCAGACGAAGCAGACCGTCGCCACCATCGGTTCGAAGATATGGAAGCGCGAGCGTCCGGACTTGGCGGGTCCCGTCGGCATTTTCCAGATGGTCTCGCGCGCCGCGCGCGCCGGCTGGGAGGAGTTCATTTTTCTGATCGGATTCATATCGGTGGCCATCGGGTTCTTCAATCTCCTGCCGCTGCCCCTCCTGGACGGGGGCCACGGCGTGTTCTACTTGTGGGAAGGCATCCGCGGCAAGCGCCTGTCGCCCTCGGCCATGGAGAAGGCCAACACCGTCGGGCTGGCGCTCCTCATGTCGCTTCTCGCCTTCGCCACCTACAACGACTTCCTGCGCATCCGCTCGGAGCGCGCCGCCAAATCCGCCGCCGAGGCGTCCTCAAAATGAAACTGTCCAAGTCCCTGATCCCGACCCTGCGCGAGGCGCCGTCGGACGCTGATAATGTTTCCGCTCAGCTGATGCAGCGCGCGGGCATGATCCGTAAGGTCGCTTCGGGTATTTACGACTGGCTGCCTCTGGGCTTGCGCGTGCTGCGCAAGGTCGAGCGCATCGTGCGCGAGGAACTGGACGGGATCGGCGGCCAGGAGGTGTGG
>CAIQSZ010000449.1 GCA_903874575.1 uncultured Elusimicrobia bacterium | reverse complement strand
GGCGCAGAATAAAAAACTCGCGGAAGCGGAGCGTCTGGCGAAGGCGGCTTCGCGGCAGAACGGTCCGCTGCAGCCCTATATCCTCGATACGCTGGCCGAGATCTATGAGCGCCAGGGCCGCGGGCCCGAGGCGCGCGCCGCGGCCGCCTCGGCCGCCGCGGCGGCGGCTTCCCTCGGCGTCGTCCTGCCCAGGCTAGACCTTGCCGCCCCGGGCCAGCCTCACGATCAGCATGACGAGCGCGACGAGCAGCAGCAGGTGAATCAGCCCTCCGCCCACGTGGACGGCGAAGCCGCCCACCCACGACAAGATTAATATGAGAATAACGATATCGAGAAGTCCCATTTTCGCCTCCTTAAGGGTTGCCCGTGCGGTCTTTGAATAGCGTAGTAGGTGCCGCCGCCGGGGGTCCATCGCGGCTGGGTAAAGTCTTGACGTCTTTTTTTTGACGTCGCGAATTGAAGCGGCTCCGCTCGCGGGGACATCTTTCGTTCAAGATAATTTGACAGTCCCTCCATGGGACGGCCCGGGGCGTTTCTGTTAACGTACGGCGTCGGTGCAAGAATACCCGGCGACGCTGAAAATAGTTCGAGGTGGAAATGAAATCGAAAAAAGTCGGGCAACGGATGTTCCTGGCGGCGGCTCTGCTCGCGGCGTCGGCGCTCGGCGCGGGCGCCCAGGCGCTCGAAGGCGGGGATCTTCAGGCGTCCCGTCCGGGCGTGACCTTCGGCGGCCGGGCGGCGTACTACCGCCCGAAGGGCGCGGAGGAGGGGACGATGAACGGCGGCGCTCAGCTGCGCGTCCACATCAATTCGGTGGTCGCCGTCGAAGGTTCCGCGGACTACCGCCAAAACAAGTACGGCGGCACGACGGTGGACGTGGTCCCCGTTCAGGCGTCGCTGATGCTCTACCTGGCGCCGAACTGGGTCGTCTCGCCTTACGTCCTTGGAGGCGTGGGCTGGTATTACACTCATATCCAGGACACGAGCGGCTCCAAGAACCGCTACGGCCCCCACGCCGGCGCGGGACTGGAGTTCGCGCTCGACCGCCATTGGTCCATCGACGGTTCCTACCGGTATCTCTGGACGCAGAGTCTGACCGCTCCGACCCTGGAGTCTCCGGCCGGAAAGAACTTCAGCGACAACGGCTTCATGCTGACGGCCGCGCTGAACTACCGTTTTTAATTCGTAAGGAGACAAACACATGAACAGCGATCAACTCAAAGGGAAATGGACTCAGCTCAAGGGCGAACTCAAGAAGGATTGGGGGAAATTCACCGACGACGACTTGAAGCAGATCGGCGGCGACTACGAGAAGTTCCTGGGCAAGGTCCAGGAGCATTACGGCGACAGAAAAGCCGAGGTCGTGGCGTGGTGCGATCGTTGGCATCAGAAGCACCAGGCGTCGGGTAAGGAGACGAATATGAAGAAAAAGGCGTGCGCCGCGACGTCGTGCGCCGCGATGCTGATCGCCGCGGCGCTGGGCGGCTCGGCGGCGGCGGCGCCGGGGTCGTCCCCGGCGTCGGATTCCTGGATAACCGCCAAGACCAAGATGTCCTTGGCGGCGGACGCCCGCGTCAAAGGGCGGCAAGTCGGCGTCGAGACGGAAAAAGGACGGGTGATGCTCCGCGGAAAAGTCGATACGGAAGAAGCCAAGACCGCCGCCGAGGAAATCGCCAAGGGCATCGACAGCGTAAAAAACGTGAAGAACGAGCTCCAG
>CAIQSZ010000448.1 GCA_903874575.1 uncultured Elusimicrobia bacterium | reverse complement strand
CCGTCCAACCCCCGCAGATCCGCGGCGACGCCGCGCAGTTCGCAGCTCGCCTTGACGTCGTCGACGGTCGCGTTGGGATGAAGCAGCTTCCCGACGCTGAATCGGCCGCGCACGAACAGAGGCATCGGCTTCTCCTGCGGCGCGGACCCTCCGGCGGCGGCCTTGGCGGCCTTCCTGTCGGCCTGGACCTTGTTCTTAGCGGCCAGCCAGCGTCCCAGGTCGAAGCGATCCAGCTCGGCCTCGATCTGAATATCCGGGGCGCGCCCGTAATCCTTGACCGTCAGGTCCAATTTCAGCAGCCCGTCGCCGACCTTGCCGGCGAGGTTAGGGACGTCGACGCGGCGCTCGTCGAAGGAAACGGTGCCCGTGAAGTCGGCGAACGGCAGCTCCGCCACCGTCGCGCCGACGCCCTTGAACTGGAGCTTGCCCGCGAAGATGGGCTTCTCCTTGCGCCCGGTGACCGAGAGCGCGAAGAATCCGGCGCCGCCGAGCTTCAAATCGCGCGTCTTCGGGGTGAGCTGCGTGAGCTCGTCCAAGGCGAACGAGCGGCACTTGCACAAAAGGTCGAACGCGCCGCGGCTTGCCGGGTCCGTCACGACGCCCGAAACGTCGAGGTCGTTGCGGCCCGCGACGACGCGCAACGACTTGATCCTCAAGAGGCTCGGGGAATAAGCGGCGTCGACGGTCCATTTCGAAGACGGCGCCCGCATCCCGGCGGGCACCTGAGGAAAGGGCAAATCCTTGTCCGTGAGCGGGGGCAGGTCCAGATCGGCGGTCACCGCGACGTCTGGAACCGGCGCTCCGGCCAGCGCCCCCGTGACGCGTCCGTCGAACGTAACTCTCCCCCCTTTCGTCTTCAGCGTCAGCTTCTGCATGAACACGTCGTCGCCTGAAATGCGCACCGTCCCGTCGACGCGCATCGCCGGCACCGGCAGCGAGGGCGGCAGAGCGGGCGCCGGCACCGGGAGATCTCCGGCCCGGAACGCGGGCAGGTCCAGAGCCAGGGCGACGGACACGTCGGGATCGGGCTTCGCCGAGCCCAGCCGCCTTATGGTCCCGTCCGCGCTCGCGCTCCCGGCCTTAAAGACGGCCTTGAGCGCGCCGATGCGCAGTTCGTCGCCGGCCAAGAAGAGTTCGCCCTCCAAACGCAGGGGCGGAACGCTGGCCTTCGGCGGCAGGCGCAGAAACGGGTATTGACCCGGGCGGATCTCGGGAACGTCTATCCCGAAAGAGGCCTTGCCGTCGAATGCGGGCGCCGGACCTTGAAGCCTCAGCGCCGAACCGGCGCCGACGATCTTCCCGCCTTTCCACGAGGCGCTGAACGCCCGAATCTGCACGCGGTCCGGCGCGTACTTGCCGGCGACGGTCAGCTCGGCGGCCGGCACCTCGAGCGCGGGAATGCCCGCCCGCGGCGCCAGCCGAGCGAGCCAAGTCGTGTCGAACCCGGGCGTCTTCGCCTTTAGGTCGACCTCGACGTCCGCGCCCACGAGCGCGGAGCCGGCGGCATGCAGGAGATTCTTGCCGGCCGCCGAAAGGTCGGCGTCGAAGACGATTTTTGGGGCGTCCATGCCCGCCGCTTCCCCGGAGGCCGTCAGGCGCGCTCCTTCGGACTCGACGACCAGCTTTTTCACGCGGGCCTTGAACGCCGCGCGATCTCCGCGCGCGAGGTCAAGATCGCCTTTGAACGCCAGCTTGGCGTCCACCGCGCGGGCGCCGGCTTTTCCGGCGACTCGCAGAGAGACGTCCAGGCCGAATGGAGACGAGAGGCTGAAGCCTCGCAGGACGACGTCCAGGTCGGAGACCGTCCAAGCGGCTCCGGTCGCCATGTCGGCGTATTCGACGCGACCGCCCGTCACCTTCGCCCGGCGCACGTCCAGCTCGGGCGCGCCGGCCTCGGCGGACTTCGCCCCCGGTGCGGAGGTACCGGACGATAGGAGGCTCTCGTAGTTGAAGCTCCCGTCGAGGCCTTTGGCGACGCGGACTTTGAGGCCGTCGGCGGCCACCGTGGCGACGACGAGACGCCGCCGCAGCAGGGCTTTCCAACTGGGCCGCAGCCGAAAGCGCTCGGCCCGGAGGAAGGTGCCGGCGGAAAAATCCGGCTTTTCCGAGACCTCGATTCCGCGCAAAGAAAGGCCCGTCAGGCCCAAGCCGATGCTCTCCAGACGCACGTCGCGTCCCAACTGCTTTTTCGCGGCGTCGACCGTCATCGCCCGAAGCCTGGGCTCGGGAAAGAACGACCTAAGAGCCAGCGCCGCCGCGACCATGCCCAGCAGCGACAGCGCGGCGGCGGCCGCGACCGCTTTCAGCCAGAATCTTGCGCGTCTCATGCGCTGATTTTACCTATTCCAGGTTCCAGGACGCATGCCTCGTCGAACTCCAGGCGTTGGAGCTCCTGCCGATGAGTTGGTATCATCCCTCATGAAAAATTTACTCCCCCTAGCGCTCGCCGGACTTTTCTGCGCGCCCTGCGCCGCGGCCCAAGGAAGGCGCAACGTGATGGAGACGCTCGCCGCCGCTCTCGCTCAAGACGCGGCCTACGACGGCGCCGAGCGCGTCCGCCTGCTTGAGGCCGTCAGGGAGCGCTTCGCCGACTACGGTCTGCAGATCGTCGACCAGCGGCGCAAGACCGCGATCCCCGTGGTGCTCCACGTGATCACCGAAGGCTCCTTCGACCAAGTCGCGCCGGACCGCATCGCCGAGGTCGCCTTCGCCGCCTATCAGGCGATGTCCCGCGGGGCGCCGCCCGAAGAGGTCGAAGGCATCGCGCTGTACGGCTACACGAAGAAAATCCCGGGCGACGTCATCGCCGCCTGGGCCAACGGCTACCGCCACGCCGTCGACAACAAGGTCTCCCCGTCCGTCGCCGCCGACCTCGTCAACTTCGCGATGAGCAAGAACCTCCCGACGTCCGATTTCGACATGCTGAAATGGGCTCTCGTCGACGGCGTCAAGGAAGGCTACGACGCGAAGGACTACGCGACCTACCTGTTCGGACGGATGTCCGAGGGCGGCGCAGGCCCCGGCGCCATCTCCGCCGACGCCAAGGCCGAGTTCCGCCGCGCCCGCGCCGCGAAGCGCCGGCCGCATCTGCCCGAGTATTCGGGAACTTTCGATCTCAAGCCGCGGCCCGAGCCGACCTATGAAGCTCCGGTTTCCGCGCCCCCCTCCGCCCCCGCGTCCCCGAAGGCCTCCCCCGCGCCGCAAGCGCCTTCGGCGCCTACGGACCCCGCCAGGACCGCGAAGCTCCCGCGCCCCGCCGTCCCCGCGGACGGTCCGCGGATGGCGTCCCTGTGGCCCGGGCTGGACGCGACCTCGAAATCCTACCTGGGCACGCCCTACGTCTGGGGCGGAACCTCGCACAACGGCATCGACTGCTCGGGACTGACCAGCAGCACCTACGGCGAAAACCGCGTGAAAATTCCGCGCGTCAGCCGGGACCAGTGGAAGATAGGCTCGGCGCCGGAAGACCGCGCCCTGCGCAACGGAGACCTGGTGTTCTTCAACACTTTGGGCGTCGGCGTCTCGCACGTCGGCATGGTCGTGGACGCCGCCAACCGCCGCTTCGTCCAGGCCTCCTCGTCGAAGGGCGTCACGGTGTCCGACCTCGACGGCAAATACTACAAGACTCGCTATCTCGGCGCGCGCCGCGTCGTGCCCTAGCCCTGTGAAGCAACTATCGGCTCGTATTTATCGCGTGTGAACTCATCGCAACTAGTGT
>CAIQSZ010000447.1 GCA_903874575.1 uncultured Elusimicrobia bacterium | reverse complement strand
TGGACCTTCCCCGCCATCACGACCTTTCGCACGCCCCTGTCCTTCAATGCCTTGATCGGCGCGTCGATTTGGCCCAACTTGAACCAAATCACGGCTCCGGCGACGGCCTCGAGGGCGGGGTCCGTCACGCCTGGGATGCCGAGCGCGACGAGCGGCACGCCCCGTCGACGGGCCTCCTCGGCCACGAGCAGCGGGAAGCGCCCGGATCCGGCGACCAGCCCGAGGGGTTGCGTCAGACCGAGGCCGCCTCGAGTTGGGTTTCTCCGGCGGCCGGGCGCATGACGCCCCTCTTGCCCGCCGATTCGATGAAGTCGATCCATTCCTGGACTTCCTTGGTCGGCGCTCCCGCCTTCAATCGGGATAGAGCTTCCACTTGGGTCAGGCCGGAGAGAAAGAGGGTCTTATAGGCATCCTTGAGCGCGCTGACGGCCTCGCGCGGAAATCCGCTGCGGCGCATGCCCAGCAGGTTCAGGCCGCGCAGCGTCGCGCGGTCTCCCTGACTGGTCGCGAACGGCAGCACGTCCTGTCCGTTCATGGAGGCGCCGCCCAGCATGGCTCCGCGCCCGATGCGCGTGAACTGATGGACCGCGCACACCCCGCCGAGGACGGCGAAGTCTCCGACGTGGACGTGCCCGGCGAGCAGCACCGCATTGACGACGATCACCCCGTCGCCGATGACGCAGTCGTGCGCGACGTGGGAGCAGGCCATGAACAGGCAGTTCGATCCGATCCTCGTCACGCCGCCGCCCTGGGCGGTGCCGCGGTTGAGCGTCACGCACTCGCGCACGGTGTTCTTGTCTCCCATGATGAGCCGGGTCTTCTCGCCCGCGTATTTCAGGTCCTGCGGCGGCGTGCCGACGTAGCATCCCGGGTGCAGGACGTTGTCGGCGCCGAGCGCGGCGTGCTCGACGACGGCGTGCGCGCCGACCTTGGTGCGCGGGCCGATGACGGTCTCGGGCCCGATGATCGCGAACGGCCCGATCTCGGCGGCGGAGTCGATCTGCGCGGACGGATCGACGGCGGCGGTGGGGTGGATGGCCATGAGCTTATCCCTGGACTCTGTCGACGAGCGCGAAAGTCATGACCGCTTCGGCGGCCAGCTTGCCGTCCACGAAGGACTCTCCTCTGAACTTGCCGGCGCGGCCCAGGCGCAGTATCTCGATGTGATGCTTGACGACGCAGCCGGGGGCCACGGGCGCGCGGAATTTGGCTTCGTCGATGCCCATGAAGAAGGCGATTTTGTTCTCGAAGCCTCCCTTGGAGAGCAGCATGGCGCAGGCGGTCTGCGCCATGGACTCGATCAGGAGGACGCCGGGCATCACGGGCTGCCCGGGGAAATGTCCCTCGAAGAAGTGTTCGTTGACGGTCACCATCTTAGTGCCGATGCAATACTTGTCCTCCTGAATCACGTCGATCCTGTCGATCAGGAGGAACGGATATCGGTGAGGGATCGCTTTTTTGACGGCGAGCGAGTCCAGCGAGCGGACGGGGGAGATCGGAAGAGCGTCGTGTAGGGAAAGAGTG
>CAIQSZ010000446.1 GCA_903874575.1 uncultured Elusimicrobia bacterium | reverse complement strand
CTCGAAGGCGGACGACGGGCGGCAAAGGCCTGGAGTGCCGATTGACGGCGAGCCCCCGTTTGGAAGGACTCCAAACTAACAATTTTTTAAATCTTCAAATGGTCTGGTTTCCTGGGACAGGGTCGATTTTATCACGTCGGACTCAACCTTCAGACTGTCCGAATTCCGGGGCTCAGGTCAGGCTGACGAGAGCCTTAATTTCCGGCCTTAGTTCAATTGGAACAAGATCGTGAAACTGCTCCCAGAACTCGCAGAGTCGGCTGAGCGCGAGAATCAGGTGCGAAACGCACATCTTCTGAACAGCGACGATGCCGGTCTGGGGGAGCTCGCCCCTGGTAAACTTCGACTGGTAGAAAT
Organism: uncultured Elusimicrobia bacterium; assembly: GCA_903874575.1. Classification (GTDB taxonomy): domain Bacteria; phylum Elusimicrobiota; class Elusimicrobia; order UBA1565; family UBA9628; genus GWA2-66-18. Next base: position 7,033 of record CAIQSZ010000446.1, on the reverse strand, counting down.
CGAAGACCATGGTCCCCGCCACCAGGCTGTCAAAGAGGTCGTTAAGGACGTAGATGGCGTCGAGGACGGAGCTTCTTTTGATGTCTCTCATTCGGATGCAGGCTTGTTGAAGATCAGCTAGTCGACTTCCTCGTGCTCGATGGGACCGGATTCGAGGTCCACGACGACTGATTCCCTGGTCACGTCAAACCACTGTTCGAACATCGCGAGCGATAGCTTCTCGGGCCAGTCGTTCTCGTCCTGAGACCAGCCGGCAAGCTGCTCCTCGAAGATGTGCCGCCAGTAGTTCCTTAGCGGAGCAGTTTCCGCCCGCTCGTTCGGGTCCTCGGCGACGAGGTAGACCGAGATGCTTTTCGCCAGATCCTGGGCGTGCTCCGGCGCCTCCTCATCCAGGCTAGAAGCCCAGTCGATGAATGGTTTTGCGGGCCGAACGACGAGCGCGGCGCGGTTGATCCAGCGGGGCATTATGATTCTCCTGCGGCGGCGCACTGACCGTCGCGATGGCTGGGATGACGCTGCAGCCGCTTGAGCGTCGCGCCGCAGTAGCGGCACTTGAACTCCGGGGCGTCCTGCGCCGCCGTCAGAAGCTCATCGATGCGCCTGGGGGTGAAGCCCCAGACGTCTACGCCGACGTTTATCACGTCGCCGATGCGCCGCCACTTCTCGTGGATGTGGCCGCACAGGAGCTTCTTGTTTGTGGCGATCGGGTGGTGCTGGAGCAGCCATCCTTGCCACACGAGCTTCTCATGAACCTCGTTGAACCCGCCTTCGAGCATCTGCCGCGCGCTACGGTCGTGGTTGCCGCGGATGAGGATCTTCCTGGCCCCGTTGAGCTGCCGCAGGAAGCTCGGCCATTCCGAGGGCTGGCCCATGGCGAAGTCGCCTAGGTGGTAGACCGTGTCTTCCGGCCCGACGACGGCATTCCACCGCGCGATCATCTCGCGGTTCATCTCGTCGATGGACGCGAACGGGCGCGCGCAATACTTGATCACGTTGGCGTGATTGAAATGCGTGTCGGCGGTAAAGAAGGTCCGGCTCATGTGGCTTCGAACCCTCGCTGGAACGCCTTGAGCCACTCCACGCCTTCCTCGCGGACGCGATCGCGAGCTTCCTCGTCGGCCATCGACCTCTTCAGCCTGACCAGCGTTTCGATGAAGGGGGATTCGGACACGGCGGAGTCCTCGAGGAACTTCCGGATGCGCTTCGCCGCCTCGGGCAAAGCCAGCCGCTTCACCTCATCTCCGAGCATGGCGGCGCCGGCCAGGTTGATGTCGAGGTCCCTCCAGCCCTTTCGCTCGAGGAACTCGAACCGCCGGTCGTCCTTGTCCGCGATCGAGGCATAGTGCTCGAGCCAGTAGGCCAGATGCTCGACGTCGTTGATATATTTCAGGTCCTGGTTTTCGAAGCGCTCTTGGAAGGCGATGATCTTGAGCAGCACGAAGCCGGGAACCGTGATGACGGGAACCTCCGGCAGCCCGGCCTTGACCTTCGTCGTGGCCGCCGCGCAGACTTCCGGAAAGCCGACCACGGTCATGACGTGCTCGGACTCGGGCCAAACGATCTCGCCGCCCTTCGCGATGGCGTCTCCGGCCGGGATCAGGTCGATCAAGACGGTCTTATCCTCGTTGGTCAGCCGGTGCTCGACCTTGGGCGAGCGCGCGTATTCTTTCGCCTCCAGGCTCGCGCGCAGGCGCTCGAAGGCGGCCCAATCCGCGACGAACACGGCGAAGTCCGCGTCGTTGGTGCGCTTGGGCGGCGGATAGTCGGCTCCCACTTCCGTCGTGAACTCCATCATCAGCGCGCCGACCAGCACGGCCTTGATGCCCAGGTTTTCGGCGGCGGCGTGAACGTCGACGATGGCCTTATGCAGTTCGGGGTTCAAGGTCGACTCCTGGCAGTATGTAGCGCTCCAGCACCATCTCCGCGGTTTCCAGCTCGCGCGGCCCGCCTTCGTTGAGCAGCTCCGCGTAGGTGAGCAGGGGCGTCGTCATCGGGTCCCTTCCCGGCCGCGTCTCGGCCAGCGCGGTCGGGGCGAAGACGCGCAGCAGCGTGACGGGGCCGTTCTTGTCCTGGAAGAGCTCGGCCCGGAGAGCTTCCTCGGCCCGCTCATCCACGAAGGCCGTCACCGTGTTCGGCTCCAGATGCCTCGTCAGCTCTCGCGCCGCCAGGCCGCCGGTCAGGCCCCACCGAGCGTTCGTTCCCGCCAAACGCGCGCGGAAAGTCTCCAGGACTTCATCGGGGCGGTTCTTCTTGTGGCGGAAACGCCCGATCAAGCAGGCCGGTCGGAGCTTGATGTCATAGCCGCGGACGAACGCGTCGATCAGGGCTTTGGCGTCGCCCAGCCGCCGCTCGTTGTGCTTTCCGGGGACCAGCAGTCTTGCCGCGATCAGCTCTTTGATCACGATCTGCGCCGTGCCCAAGGCGACGTGAGCTTCTTCGGCGATGTCCCGGAGGGGGCGCTTGAGAAGCTCGGGCCTCGTGAGCAGCGCGTGGCAAATCTTGAGCCCGGCGGCTTCCACTATCCGGCCGGGCTCGGGACCGGGCCGCGCCTCGGGACGGCGGCCGCGAATGTCGATGACGATCTGCGGCGCGTGATGAAGATAGGCGTTGCCGACGGCGTCCACAAAGAACACGCCGTTCTTGCGGAACTCCTCGGCCACGACCTCGGGAATCCACTTGGCGAAGACGATGACCCGCTCGTTACCCGCCGCGAAGGCGCGGGTCTGCAGCATTACATGGTGGGCCTGCGTCCTGGTCGCGATCGTGGTCTTGCACTCCCCGACGAGGCGGATTGGCGGGTGGGTCTTGAGTGTGAGCTGGAAGTCGGGCCTCCGAGGCGCGCCCTCGAGCTCGAGATGAGCGGCGATGTCCGGTCCCAGGAGACCGTGCAGGGTCGCCTGGCAGGCTCTTATGATCTCTGTCTCTCTATTTTCTGTGTTCATTGTCAATGAACAGTATAAATCATGATATTCCATTCGTCAAGGCCCTGGCTGAATACCACCCTCAAGCGTGAACTAACAATTTTATAAATCTAGTTTTGGCACAGTTTTCTGGGACAGGGTCACCAGTCGTTGCAAGAAGCTCCAGCCAATGAGAAGCGCAAGTGGAAGGCCTAGAATCCACCGGTAGTATTCCCCGATCTCCTTAATCAATCCCTGATCAAGCAAATAGAGATATTCTCGATTTATGGGTGTTTCGGGGGATCGAAGCAGTATTAATTTGTAGTGCTCTTCACCCGGTCGAATGCGCGCAATCGCCGGGCCTATAAGGACTTCCTGCTGGGAGAAAAGGCCTTGGGCGCATTTGTTGAAGCATGCGCTTTGGACGAGGGCGGGACGGTATTCGACGCCCTTGCTGATCATAAGGACTTTGGTTGGAAGCTCGAGTTGTCGCCAGAGAATGTCAAATAGTGAAGCTTATCGACCGCTTCGCGTGTGCCCCGGATAAAGTCGGGTCATGATAAGATGGTCCCTATGGACGACCAACTAAGAGGGCCGGGCCGGGCGATGAAAGAAGGGCTGGCCGAGAAATATTTTAAGCCTTATCTTAAGCTGAAGCCTGATCCGGAGGTCCAGACCTTTCTGTTTGATTCCGCATGGACCGGCTGGTGCCTCGATATAAGCGCCGAGCATCTTCGCGGGATGCAGTTCGTCGAATGGATGTGTCTCAAGTTGGCTGCAGACGATAAGGGGGATATGGGGAACCTCTTGGTAGCGGTACTTGAGGAACAGCACGATGCTATCGCGCGCGTTGATAAGGCCGAGGCCGCTCTGCGTGAACTGGAAGGTGCGCCGGAAAAATGGCTACCGGCGGCGCTAGAGGTCTACAAGGTCTACTTCGAAAGCGAATACCGTCTCTGGGCTACTGTGCCGTATTGCTTCGTCTGCAAGTATTACGGCCTTGCAACTGCACCTGAGGATCGCTCCGCTGCGGTCCACATCGGGGGAGGCGAGAAGTTCCAGGCATTGAAAAAACTTAAGGTCACGTTGCCTCAGGGCGATATAAAGACCCTGATTGCCGGTTTCGACAACGAAATACGGAATGCTGGCGCTGGACATGACCGGTGGGAGCTAACGGATTCGAAGACGATCGTTTTGAATGTGCGCGATCCGAAAACGGGGCAGCTCAAGGGATCGGAGCGGATCGAACTGACAATCCAGGATCTGCGCGAACTTTTGATGCAGTGTCGGCGGACAATCTGGACTTTAAAAATGGGCGTGGTCCTGTTCTCCGTGAATAATCCAGCGGCCGCTGGGGCCGCGACGCGGACAAAGGCGTTCAAAAACAAGGAGATAGAGTCATACGTGGAAGCCTACGCCGCGAGCCGCAGCTTCAAGCTCAGGAAATTCACCTGCGACCCCGAGAAAACAAAGGTGGAAATCGAACTCCAGCATTTCCATTCCGTACGTGGAACAGGTGGTGCTCTGCTTTATGGCAGCGGCGAGCGCTTCGACCTAATCGGAATTGAATTCGAGGAGGCGTACTCGGCGCAAGTGCTCAGCGTGTTGCGCTATATGCTGACGCAATATTTTGAAAAAGCCAAGCTTCCGGATGTTGCTGTTAAAGTGTTCGACCTGGCTGACACCTGTATTGGGGACGTGGAATACTCCGGTGCAGAGTTGTTGAAGCTAGTTGCGCCTGGAGCTGGAGCCATCCCCGCCGCGCGTCGGGGGGCGTTGTCGCCCGGAAAGTATGCACACCGTGGCGAGGTGAAAGTTCCCTTTGGAAAGCGAGCTCATTTCGAGGCAAGGGTCCGGGCCACGTTGCCATCTAATGCGCGGATTATTTGATTAAGACTGAGACAGTCCGCGGTGTTCGGTGAGGCGGGTTAAGCTGTGGCGGCGGCCTGCAACGGAAGCTCGCCCTCAGTGCTAAGGACGGACTCAACGTCCATGTCGATGGGGCGAGTTACTCCCGCTGCCTCTAGTTTTTTCTGGAGATTGAATGTTCGCGCGTGAGCTCGGGCGAGAAGTGTCCTATACAGCATAGGCTCGATGAACGTTGCTTCGCCGGTTTTTTCCTTCTCGAGACCGTCCTCAAGGCTGGCCCCGAGAACGATGGCGGTAATGATTGTGGAGTCTGACACGTCGTTCCCTTTCCGTAGGGCTTTGGCGTAGCGCTTAGCCTGATCCACCTCGGCCTGCTTCAGGTTGAAGCCGCCTTTTTTCAATTCGACGATGAGAATCTTCCTTATCCCTGAGACTTCACCATCTGCCTCGAAGGCCGATGCGGCGTAGACACCGACGGAGCGTCCAGGCAGAGCCACAAAGTCCGGGCGCCCTCGTCCGAGATTCTTGTCGGTGCCGCCCAGGGCCTCTCGGACAATAGTGGCAAGACCCCTATTGGAGTGGAAGTCGACGGCCTCGTATTCAGGCCCAAACATCCATAATCCGCGTTCGAAAAGTGGCTGGAGGTCATGAAGCTCATCGGTGCGCACGGAATCGACAAGTCCTTGGAGGTCGGCAATAAGTTTGAGCCGGTGGTCCAGTTCGTTCAACACGATCTCCGCGCGGCCAGCCGTCCATCGTTTCATGAGCCCGTTCCAGGTATCGATGTCTTCGGAGGAACATGCTGCCAATTGAGTCAGGAGATCGTATCCGGAAGTCGTTTGCTCCATCTTTGCGTAGATTCCGACCGTGCGAGCGAGGTCTTTCTCCGAAATCGTCGGACATTTTTCCTGTAGCTCATCGATGAATTGCCCAACGTATTTTTTTGACGAGAGTGAAAGTGCCCCAAGTAATTGCCGGTGCTGAGCGATAGTGGCGCGCTTCCGTTCACGACGAGTCTCGGCGTGGACGGAGTTGAGTGCCTGGATGACCTGGCGATGAACGGCTGCGCGCACGGCGTCGACTTTCGGCGATGCGCGGAAGGACATCCAGTCGGCTTTCTCGCAGCCCTTCAAGATGTCAGCCTCTACGATGAAGCTGAATCGTTTGGCTAACGTCGAGCGCCCATCGAGGTAAGCGCCTTCGCCGTCGAGCCCTTCCCAGGACGATTCCCCGACCTTACGGCCGTTCACCCACCAAGTTATACCGCGCAGCTGCGAGGTGCGGTCCTGAATTTCGGAGTCGATGCGGTGCAAGGTGACGTCGCCGTAGCCAGGTACCGTAATAATTTCAGTCGCGAGCCGCTCGAGGTCAACCAGGACTACTTGGTTGCCGTTGATACGGATCTGAAAGCTTGGGTCGACCGCGAACTTCGAGCCTATGATCTCGGTCACTGCCGATACCGAGATGAGATTTTTCGAGACCGCCGCCGTGATAGTCGTACCAGCGCCCTTATCCTTCCAAGATTTCTCGATGAGACATTGGAACGGAGAGCCGGGCTGTCGGGAGACTAATATCTGGGCGCGAAAGGCATGCCCATCTTTTCGAGACTCGACGTGATATGAGTCGGCGAAGCAGAAGCTCGCGTGTCGCCCTTTGCCATTGCGGCCAAAGGCGAGACGTTTCTTTCCTGTACGGCCGGGGGGGTATTTGACGTCAGGTCCCTGTTCCTGCAAGCGGTTGTAGCAAAGGGTGGTCCACCGACGCTCGAACTCTTCTCTCGTCATGCCGGTGCCGTCGTCCTCGACAATGAGGTTTCCTGGAATCGTCGTCGGCCAAGTGAGCTTTACTTTATTTGCGCCTGCGTCATAGGAGTTGGCGATGAGCTCGATGATCGCGACCCGTGGGTCGTCGATTATTTGGCCAGCGTGATCCTCAAGGAATCGCTCGCTGAAGGCAAATTGCAGGGGTTCGCTTGTTGGCACGCTTGGGCTCGGGGTGAGTCTATCAAAGCAAGGCGGTCTTGGGGTAGAGCTGCGGTTTCTGTCCTCGATTGCGTAGGGAACCACGTTGGACTCGTCCCTGGACTCGTTCACCCCGGCCCAACCCAGACCTACCAGGACCCCTGGAAACACAAAACCCACCTTTCGGTGGGTGGCGGTCCTGACATTTCTCGTCTCAGGTTCGAAAACTAACGCCTCTAAATGGTTGCGGGGGCTGGATTTGAACCAGCGACCTCAAGGTTATGAGCCTTGAAGGAGATCGCT
>CAIQSZ010000445.1 GCA_903874575.1 uncultured Elusimicrobia bacterium | reverse complement strand
TTCTCCAAGTGGGCGGCGTACGCCCACGCCCTGCCTACCGCGGACCGTCCGACCGCGGCGCTGTCGGCGGCGACGCTGGCCGTGCTGATCCTCTTTCCGCGCGTCACCAAGAAGATTCCGTCGCCGTTCGTCGGCTTGGCGTTCGCCACGGCCGCCGCCGCTCTGTTCGGCCTGCGGGTGGAGACCATCGGCTCCCGCTTCGGACGTCTGCCGCGCGGCTTGCCCATGCCGCACCTGCCGGCCGTGGACCTGAAGACCGCCGCCGGTCTGGTGCGCCCCGCGGTCGTGGTCGCCTTGTTGGCGGGCATCGAGTCCCTGCTGTCGGCGGTCGTGGCCGACGGCATGATCGGAGGACGCCACCGTCCCAGCATGGAGTTGATCGCCCAGGGCGTCGCCAACGTGGTCGCGCCGCTGTTCGGCGGCATTCCGGTCACGGGAGCCATCGCGCGCACCGCCACGAACGTCAAGAGCGGCGGGCGCACGCCCGTCGCCGGCATCGCTCACGCCCTCGTCGTCCTCGGCGTCCTTCTTTTCGCGGGTCCCCTGGTCATGCGCGTCCCGCTGTGCGCGCTTGCCTCCATCCTGGTCGTCGTCTGCTACAACATGAGCGAGTGGCGCAGCTTCGTCTTTCTGATGAAGGCCCCGCGCTCCGACGTGGCGGTCCTGCTCTCGACCTTCGTTCTGGCCGTGGTGGTCGACCTGACCGCCGCCGTCGAGGTCGGGATGATCCTGGCCGCGTTCCTCTTCATGCGCCGCATGGCCGAACTCACCACGGTGGGCGCCGCCTTCGGCGACGCCGCCGACGAGGACGCGGGCGCGGCGCCGGAGCGTCCGGCCGTCCTGCCCGCGGGCGTCGAGGTCTACCGGGTCAGCGGGCCGTTGTTTTTCGGCGCCGCCGACAAATTGGGCGAGGTGCTCTCGCAGATCGAGGCGCCGCCGCGCGTGTTCATCCTGCGCCTGGGCGCGGTGCCGGTGATGGACGCGACGGGGATGCACGCCCTGCGGGAGTTCCAGCGCCGCTGCCGGCGGCTGAAGACCTCGCTCCTGCTGTGCGGCCTGGGCGCGCCGTTGCTCGCGGTCCTGAGGGAGGCGGGCGTGCTGGAGGAATTCGACGCCTGGACGCAGAAGGACGATTTGGCCGCGGCGCTGCGGTTGGTCGCGGGCAGCGCCGCGCTCAAAAAGTCGGCGTGAAGCGGGGGCATGCCATGTTCGAGAGCGCGGAAATCGGCCGGTCGATCTCCAAGGAGGCGTACGAGAAGCGCCTGGTGAAGCTGCGCACCGAGCTGCTCGAGTCCCAGAGCGCCCTGGCCTGCGCGAAGGTCCGCCTGGTGGTGCTGATCGGCGGCGTCGAGGGGGGCGGCAAGACCGAGGTCGCGCATCGGCTGGTCGGCTGGATGGACGCGCGGGGACTGCGGGTCGAGGCCTACGGCGAGCGCTCCGACGAGGAGGCCGAGCGGCCCGAGTACTGGCGTTATTGGCGCACTTTGCCCGCCTCCGGCCGCGGCGCCCTCCTGATCGGGGCGTGGTACGCGCGCCCCATCGCCCGGCGCGCGCTCAAGCGGATCGCGGACGGCGGCTTCGAGTCCGCCCTGGACCGCGTCGTCGCGTTCGAGAGCATGCTGGCGCGCGAGAACACCGTCGTCGTCAAGCTTTGGCTGCATCTGTCCAAGAGGGCGCAGCGGCGGCGCCTCGAGGAGTTGGAGAAGGACCCCGCCACCTCTTGGCGCGTCGGCAAGCGCGACTGGGAGTTTCTCGGGCGGTACGGCCGCTTTCGCAAGGCCGCCGAACGCGCGCTCGCCAAGACCGGGACTCCCGGCGCGCCGTGGACGATCATCGAGGCCGTCGACAGGCGCTACCGCGACCTGGCCGCGGGCGAGGCGGTGCTGGCCGGGCTGAAGGACGCGCTCAAGCGCGCCGCCGCGCCCGCGCCGG
>CAIQSZ010000444.1 GCA_903874575.1 uncultured Elusimicrobia bacterium | reverse complement strand
CGAAGGCGCTGCTGGAGTTGTCCGGCATCAGGCGGTCGAGAAATATCTCGACGGCATCCTGGAGGTCCTCGAGTCCGGCGAGCGTCTTGAGCTCGCCGCGCTGGGCCAGCGAGACCGTTCCGTGCTCCTCGCTGACGGCGAGGATCAGCGCGTCGGTGCGCTCGGACAGCCCCAGCGCCGCCGAGTGCCTCGTGCCCAGGTTCGTGATCTTGCCGAAGTCCTTCGAGAGCGGGAGCTGCACGCCGAAACGGGACACGCGCCCCTCCTCGATGATGAACGCCCCGTCGTGGCCGAGGGAGTGCGAGTCGAAGATCGATTTGATCAGCGCCTCGGAGAGATCTCCGTTGAGGTCCCAGCCTCCGGAGACGTGGCGGTCGAGCGGGTCCAGCCCGCGCAGGACCACCAGCGCCCCGATGCGGTCGCGCGCCAGGTCGCCCAGCGAACGCACCAGGATCTCGACCTGGCGGTGCGTGGGCGCGGCGTTGAGCACGCCGCCGGTCAGGCTCCAGATCGCGATGCGCTCGAACACCGAGCGGATCTCCTCTTGGAAGATCACGATGACGGCGACGATGAACACCGCGAAGAATCCCTGGAACAGGCGCACCGTCATGTACATTCCCGCCAGGAAGGCGACCGTGTACACGATCGCCATCAAGAGCAGGCCCAGCGCGACGAACGCCGCGCGCGTTCGCTTGAACCAGAGGAGCAGGCCGTACACCAGCGACCCGACCAGGATCATGTCGAGGACGTCGGCCGGGACGATGCGCTTCACCGTGAAGAACATTTTTTCTTATCGCCCAAGAGTTCCGGCATGTCCCAGATCATGTCCTTGCGGCCGTAGGCGGCGATCTCCACGTCGTTGGCGTCCATGTGGATGGCGTCCACGGGGCAAGCCTCGACGCAGTAGCCGCAGAAGATGCACATGCCCAGGTCAATCGAGAAGGTCTTGGCGCGCTTCTCGACGAGGACGTCGGGGGCGTCCTCGGCGGTGATGCGGATGCACTTGGCCGGGCAGATGGTCTCGCAGAGCAGGCAGGCGGTGCAGCGAGGGGCGCCGTCGTCGCGCTTGAGCAGGCGGTGGCGGGTGCGCGCGCGCTTGCCCAGGACGGCGGGGTCCTCCGGGTATTGGATGGTGACCGAGCCGGGCGTCACGCCCTTCAGTCCCAGCGCGATCATGGCGTGGCGCGCCATGTTCACGAAAAAGTGGCGGAAGGTGACGGCCAGGCCCTTCCATACCTCGACGAGGTAAATCTGCGTGCCGAAGGGGCGCCGCGGGCGTTCCACGACGCGGACGGTCATCGCCATGAGAGGGCTCCGGTCCGGTGGAAGTAGACCAGCCACGCGGTGACGAGGAAGTTGATCAGCGACAGGGGCAGGAGGTTCTTCCAGCCCAGGTCGAGCAGTTGGTCGAAGCGGAAGCGTGGCAGGGTCCAGCGAATCTGCATCAGCAGGAACAGGAGCGCCATGACCTTCGCCGTGAAGCTGGCCAGCATCAGCGCGCCGCCGAGCAGTCCCATCGACGACAGGTCCAATCCCGGAACGGCCCAGCCGCCGAGAAAGAGCGTCGTGATGAGGCCGCAGACGACGATGGACTCGAAGAAGTCGGTCATCAGGAACATGCCGAACTTCATGCCGGAGTATTCGACGTGATAGCCGACGATCTCGCTCTCGCCCTCCGGCAGGTCGAATGGGGTGCGCTTGGTGATGGCGGCGCCCGCGGTCAGGAAGAGGATGAAGGCCAGCGGCTGACAGACGATGCCCCAGACGTGGGCGACCTGCCACAGCACGGCCTGCTGGAGATCGAGCGTGCCGTAGATGAACATGACGCCGGCCAGCGAGGACGCCAGCGCGACTTCATAGGCGACCATCTGGGCGGCCCCGCGCAAGGCGCCGAGCAGGCCGTAATTGGAACCGGATGCGAAGCCGGCCATCACGATGCCGTGCACGCCGAACGCCAGCGCCGCCAAGACCAACGGCAGGCCGACGGAGGACGCGATGGGCTGGAGGTCCCAGGCGCGGCCGAAGGCCGCGATGGTCCCGCCGTACGGGAGCGCGGCCAGGCAGAACATGCCGCAGCCCAGGGAGATCATGGGCGCCAAGCCGTGAAGCGGCTTGTGCACGCCCTTCGCCTGGAAGTCCTCCTTCGTGAGCATCTTGACGGCGTCGGCGATCGGATGGAACAGGCCGAGAATCGTGACGCCGAAGATATCGGCGCGGTTGGCGCCCACGCGGTCCTGCATGACCGCGCTCTGCTTGCGCTCCACCCAGCCCAGGAAGCCGGCGATGCCCAGGCCGAAGCCGGCGACGGCGGCCAGCACCTTCACCGCGGTCCAGAGCAGGATTTCAGGAGACAACGCGCTCACGCGGCGGCCCCCTTGCCGGAGGTTTCGAGCGCGGCGCGGATCGCGTCGAAGATCTCCCAGTCCGGCTTGGCCGAGCCGATCGGTTCGAGGGCCTTCTCGTACTTCGAGACCTTCCCCTCGAAGTTCGTGAAACGGCCCGACTCCTCGACGTAGGCGGTGGCCGGCAGACGGTAGCGGAACGCCTCGCTGACGGCGCACGCGTTCGGACCCTGAAAGACGCCGCACGCGGCCCTCGAGACCAGCGTCTTGGCGCGCTCCTCGCCCCAGATCCGGCCGAGGTCGCGCTCGACGACGTAGAGCACGCGCACGCGTCCGGCGTCCAAGTCGGCGGCCAACTCGTCGAACGAGCCGCTCTTCAGGCCCAGCGCCTCGGCGGCCTTCAGGTTCGGGACCTTCTCCTTGCGCTTGAGCAGCGCGTCCTCGGCGCCGATTTGGTCGGGCTCGGGCGTGAAGTAGAACTTGGCGCCGGCGAACAACGTTTTCGCCGCGGACCAGTCCTCGTTGGAGAGCATGCCCGACGCGACGAACGCGACGGCCCCGCCGCGCAGTTCGGAGGCGATCGCCGCGCACGCCGCGTCCCAGGAAAGCTCCTCCTCGCGAGGCGCCAGGCGCAGGACGCGGCCCAGCCGGTCCCTGTCAAGCGAGCCGAAACCGTAGCGGCCCTCGTCGCACATCCAGTGGCCGTTGATCTCGGGATTGTATCGCGGCTTCAGGCGCGCGACGCGCTTGCCGTCGTTGTGCCACGGGCGCTTCGTGTTCGTGTGGACCGAGACGGCGCAGCCTCGCGAACAGCCCGGACAGACCGAGTCGGTCTTGTCCAGGTACCAGACGCGGACCTTGTAGCGGAAATCGCGGTCGGTGAGCGCGCCGACGGGACAGATGTCGACGACGTTGCCCGAGTAGTCGTTGTCCAGGACCTTGCCGGGCGTCAGTTCGACGCGCTCTGCGTGCCCGCGGCGGAAGACGCCCAGCTCGTACGTCTTGGTCACGTTCTCGACGAAGCGCGTGCAGCGCGTGCACAGGATGCAGCGCTCCTGGTCGAGCATGACGTGCGGGCCCGCCTCGACGCGCTTGTCCTTGTGCTGTTTGTTCTCGCGCACCTGGCTCTGGTACTGCCCGATCTTCATGTAATAGTCCTGAAGGCCGCACTCGCCGGACTGGTCGCAGACGGGACAATCGAGGGGGTGGTTGACCAGATGGAGCTCGAGGGCGGACGCCTGCGCGCGCTTGGCGGCGGCGCTGTCGGACTGCACGTCCAGACCCTCGCGCACCGCGGTGCGGCAGGAGATCTGGGGCTTGGGCGCGCCGGCGACCTCGACGACGCACATCCGGCAGTTGCCGGGGTTGCCCAGCGCCGGGTGGTAGCAGTAGTGCGGGATCTCGACGCCGACGTCCTTGGCGGCGTCGATGACGAGACGGCCTTCCTCGGCCTCGATCTCGCGGCCGTTGAGCTTGAACTTGACGCGCTTAGCCATTCGAGGACACCCGCTTCTTGAAGTCTTCCGGAAAACGCTGGAGGTACGCGCGCGTGACCATGCCGACCGTGTCGCCGAGCGCGCAGATGACCTTGCCGGTGATGTTCTCCCCGATACGGGCCAGGTTCGGAGCGTCCTCCGCGGTCGCCTTGCCGTGGAGCATGCGGTGCAGGATCTCCTCATTCCAAAACGAACCCTCGCGGCAGGGCGTGCACTGGCCGCAGGACTCGTGCGCCAGGAAGCGCTCGATGTTGTGGGCGACTTCGACCGCGTCCGCGGTCTCGTCCAGGACGATCATGCCGCCCGCGCCCAGAAAAGTCCCGGCGGCGCGAATGGCATCGAAATCCAGCGCCAGGTCCAGGTCCTTTTCCATCAGCGGAGGCATGGAGGTGCCGCCCGGAATCACGCACTTGAGCTTCCGACCGCCGCGCACCCCCCCCGCCAGGGCGAGGACGTCGCGCAATTTGGTGCCCATAGGGACTTCGTAGACTCCCGGTTTCTCGACGTGGCCGGAGACGGAGAAAACCACGGTGCCGCCGTTCTTGGCCGAGCCGATCTTCGCGAACGCCTCGCCGCCTTCGCGGAGGATGAACGGCAGCATCGACAAGGTCTCGACGTTGTTGACGACGGTCGGCTGGCCCATCAGGCCCGCGACGGTCGGAAACGGCGGGGGCTGGCGCGGCCACGCCTTCTTGCCTTCCATGGTTTCCAGCAAGGCGGTGTCCAATCCGGAGATATAGGCGCCCGCGCCGCGCATCAGGTCGATGGACGCGTGCTTGGCGTGGCCGGCGGCGGCCGCCTCGGCGACGGCTCGGGCCAGGACGTCGTACTGGTTCTGATACTCGCCGCGGATGAAGATGAAGGTCTGACGGGCGCCGACCGCGTGGGCCGCGATGAGCAGGCCCTCGATGAGCTGGTGCGGCGCGCGCGTGACGAGCACGCGGTCCTTGAAGCAGCCGGGCTCCGATTCGTCGCAGTTGACGACGACGTAGCGCGGGCCGGGAACCTTGTCCGTGGGCGGCACCGTGCCCCACTTCGCGCCGGTCGGGAAGCCCGCGCCTCCCAGGCCGCGCAAGTTCGACTTCACCACCTCGGCCGTCACGTCGGCCGGCGCCATGGCCAGGGCCTTCTTCAGCCCTTGGTAGCCGCCCAGGCGCTCGTAGGTCGCCAGCTCGTGCAAGGTCGCCTCGTCGAAATGCTTCGTCAGGATCTTGGTCACTTCAGTTCCTTGAGCTTGGCGATCTTGTCCGGCGTCGCTTGGCCCTGCAGCCGGTCGTTGACCAGGAGGGCGGGACCCTGCTCGCAGGCGCCCAGGCACTCCATGGGTTCCCATGAGAGCTTGCCGTCGGCCGAGGTCTCGAACGCCTTCGTGCCCAGCGTCTCCTCAAGGCAGGTCTCCATCTTGTCGGAGCCGGCCAAGGAGCACGAAAGCCCGTGGCAGAGGCCGACGCGATGCCTGCCGGTGGGCTTCGTCGTGAACGACGGGAAGAAAGTCGCCACGCCCCAGACGCGGCTGAACGGGAGTTCGAAGAGCTCGGCGACGCGGGCGGCGGCGGCGGGCGTCACGCAGCGATGCCACTCCTGCACCGAGCGCAGGGCTTCGACCAGACCCATGTTCGGGTACGGGTAGCGTTTCGTCCAAGCGACCAGGACTTTTTCTTGTTCGGGGGTGAAGGCGCTCATCGGTCCAGCTCTCCGGCGATCATGTTGACGGATCCGAAAGTCGGGATGATGTCGGCGATCATGCCGCCGTTGAGCATCTTGGGCAGGGCGGCCATGATGTACAGGCACGGCGGGCGGCAGCGCACGCGCGAAGGACCGTCGCTGCCGTCGCTGACGACGTGGAAGCCCAGCTCGCCGTTGGCGCCCTCGACGGCGGAGTACGATTCGCCCGGCGGGATCTTGACGCCCCACGACCACATGACCAGCTCGAAATGGTTCATCAAGCCTTCGATGTTGGTGTAGGTGTTCTCCTTGGCCGGCAAGGTCGCCCAGCGGTTCGGGGAGCGCACGTCGCCGTGCGTCTCCCGGCCCATGCCCTCGAGGGTCTGGTCCACCTTCGCGGCGTACTTGGAGATCAGCTCGGTGTCGCCGCGCTTGCCCATGTCCTCGAGCTCGTAGGCGTGCTTGATCTCGGCGGGCGCCAGGGAGTGCTTGCCGGCCGGAATCTGCGCGAGCGCCTGCTCGATGATCCGCAGGGACTGTTCGACCTCGGCCATGCGCACCAGGTAGCGGTCGTAGTTGTCCCCGGTGGAGCCGACGGG
>CAIQSZ010000443.1 GCA_903874575.1 uncultured Elusimicrobia bacterium | reverse complement strand
TTTGGGCTACGAGTGGGGCGACGCCGAGTGGCTGAAGACGCGAGGCGAGCGCAGTTCGCTGTCGGCCCCGCAGTCGATCTACGA
This sequence comes from uncultured Elusimicrobia bacterium, assembly GCA_903874575.1. Lineage (GTDB taxonomy): Bacteria > Elusimicrobiota > Elusimicrobia > UBA1565 > UBA9628 > GWA2-66-18. Next base: position 1,974 of record CAIQSZ010000443.1, on the reverse strand, counting down.
GGTGCATCTCGGATCTTGGCGGCGCGTCCCCGAGGAGGGCAATCGCTCTTTGACCTACCGGGAGATGGCCCCTCTGCTGGCCGAGCACGCGAGCAAGCACGGGTTCACTCACGTCGAGTTCCTGCCGGTCATGGAGCATCCCTTCTACGGCTCGTGGGGCTACCAGACCACCGGTTATTTCGCGCCGACCTCGCGCTACGGCACGCCCCAGGATTTCAAGTTCCTGGTCGACGCACTCCACCGGCAGGGCATAGGCGTCATTCTGGACTGGGTTCCTTCTCACTTTCCGACCGATGCGCACGGCCCCGCGTTCTTCGACGGCACCCACCTGTACGAGCACTCCGATCCACGCCAGGGCTTTCATCCGGACTGGAAGAGCTCGATCTTCAACTATGGGCGCAACGAAGTCCGCGCGTTCCTGATCTCGAACGCCCTGTTCTGGCTGGAGCAGTATCACGTGGACGGCCTGCGCGTGGACGCGGTCGCGTCCATGCTGTACCTGGACTATTCGCGCAAGGACGGCGAGTGGATCCCGAACCAGTTCGGCGGCCGCGAGAATCTGGAGGCCATCGGCTTTCTCAAGAAGCTGAACGAGGTCGTGTACGGACGGCATCCCGACGTGCTGATGATCGCCGAGGAGTCCACCGCGTGGGGAGGCGTCTCTCGCCCGACCTACACCGGCGGACTGGGCTTCGGCCTGAAGTGGGACATGGGCTGGATGCACGACAGCCTGGTCTACTTCCATATGGAGCCGGTCCACCGCCGTTACCACCAGAACGACATCACCTTCCGCGCCCTCTATCAGTTCACCGAGAACTTCGTGATGCCGTTGTCGCACGACGAGGTCGTGCACGGCAAGGGCTCCCTGATCGCCCAGATGCCCGGCGATGAATGGCAGAAGTTCGCCAACCTGCGCCTGCTCTACGCGTGGCAATGGGCGTGCCCTGGCAAGAAGCTTCTGTTCATGGGCGACGAGATCGCCCAGCGCGACGAATGGAGTCACGAGCGCTCCCTCGACTGGCACCTTCTGCAATGGGAGCCCCATAAAGGGATTTCGCGCTGGGTCGAGCGCCTGAACGCGCTGTACCGCTCGCAGCCTGGGCTGCACGAGCACGACTGCGACCCTTCGGGTTTCGAGTGGGTGGACGCCGCCGACGCCGACAATTCCGTGCTCTCGTTCCTGCGCAAGGGAACCTCCGAAGATGAGCAAGTCCTGTGCGTGTTCAATTTCACGCCCGTGCCGCGCGGGGACTACCGCGTCGGCGTCCCCGTCGGCGGCTGGTGGGCCGAGCTGGCCGATTCCGACGCTTCCGAATTCGGCGGTTCCGGCGTGACCTTGGGCGGCGGAGTCAGGGCCGAAAATCAGCCCTGGCACGGGCGCCCGCATTCGGTCGTGCTTCATCTCCCGCCGCTGGGAGCCGTGTTTCTTAAGCGTCCATCCTGCGAAGGTGCGAAGATATGAACGTCCTTGTCCTCAACTGCGGCTCTTCGTCCATCAAGTTCCAGGTCATTCAGACCGATCAGTCGTATATCGACGCCGACCGCGACCGTTGTCTGGCGAAGGGACAGATCGAGAGAATCGGCAGTCTCGCGCTGATCAATTTCCAGGCGACCGGAAATCCGCCGCTCCGGGAGGACGTGCCCCTGCGCGACTACCGCGCGGCGCTGGACCGCATCGTGCGCTGGGTGATTTCCCCGGAGTCGAGCATCGAAGGGGTGAAGTCGATGGCCGACATCCACGCGGTCGGCCACCGCGTCGTCCACGGAGGGGAGAAATTTCAAGAGTCCGTCCTCATCGACGCGGCGGTGCTTGAGGGCATCGAGGAGTGCGTGGAGTTGGCGCCTTTGCACAACCCCGCCAATCTTCGAGGCATCCGCGCGGCGCAGGAGGTGTTCGGCCGGGGCGTGCCTCAGGTCGCGGTCTTCGATACGGCCTTCCATTCGACGATGCCGGAGACTTCTTACCTGTACGGC
>CAIQSZ010000442.1 GCA_903874575.1 uncultured Elusimicrobia bacterium | reverse complement strand
GCGCAGGGCCTCGGCCGCGCGTCCGGCTGCGGCGAAGGCGGCGCGCACGTCCGCGACGCTCAGCCGAGGCGCGGCAAGCCGACTCACAGCGACGGAAACCTCTTGTCTCACGGCATTCTCGGACGCGACCGCGCGACTCAAGGCTTGCTGATCCGCGACAACGGAAAGATCGTAGGGGGGGAGAGCGGCTCGTGTGAAAAGAGCGACGACCCTATGCCACAGCTCCGCGAGCACGTGCCACAGCCAGAAGCGGGACGCGGACAGGAAAGCCGCGGGCGGCGACGCGCCGAAGGCGCGGTGCGCGCCGTACACCAGCCTGGCCCCGGTCGAGGCGCTCGGGTTTTCGGCATAGGACTGATAGGCCTCGGCCAGCGACACGCTCGGTAGAGGCGCGACGCTGGCGAGCGCAAACGACCCGGCCAGCGGGGGAACCGCGGCCACGCCGGAGCCCGGCAGGACCGCGACGAAGGTGCCGCCCGACCGCCTGGAAAGCCAGACATGCGGAGCCGACGCGGCCGCGCCCGCGGCGGAGGCCTGGGAGAGAACGCTCGCGACGTCGGCCTTCAGCGCGGCAAGGTTGGCGACGAGCGGACGGGAAGGCGCATCAAGCAGGGCCGCCCATTTATCGAGAGCGACCGCTTGGCGGCGGACTCCCACCTGGTCGCGCGCGACGGCGGCGGCGTATGCGGTCGCCACAATGGCGCCCAACGAGGCTTCGGCCCTGCTCGCGGCGAACTTGAGCACGACCTGAGCGACGGCCTCGGCGGAAGGAGCGGAGAGATTGTCGCGCGCGGCCTGAATCGCCGCCTGGTACAGGCCGGGAGCGCTCTCGGGCGGCGCGCCGTTGGCGATGCTGATCGTCCGTGCGATTCGATCGTTCACGGTCTGAACGCTCCCCGGGACGCCGACGTTCAAAGAGAGATGGACGTTCGCGGCGTTGTAAACAGCCTCGAGCGCAGCGGCAGGATCGACTGCGGGAAGCTTCGCGCTTCGAATCGCTTCGACCGTGCCGGAGAGAATGCCGCGAGCCGTGGGCGAAGGACGAGCGGATCCGACTCCAGGCTCGACAGCCTCGAAACGGCTCCCGGGGGCGGCTTTCGAGGACCTGGGCGGGGCGTCCGGAGTCCGCGCGGACGAAGCGGCCGCAGGAAGCGGCGTTGCCGCCGCGGCACGAACCGCCGCAGGGGAAGCCGGGGCGGCGGCGGCCGCGGTGGGAACTCGACCCGCCACACCCGACACCGAGAGAGTCGGGGCTCCGATAATAACCGTCGGAGCCGAAATCCCGACCCCGACCACGCTGTTGCCGACGAGGACGGTGGGAGCGGCGACGACTGCGGCCGGGGCGAGACCGGAAACTACCGAGGGTCCTCGGACTTCCACATCGGCGCGACCCGTGCTGGCTCCCGCGACCGAGCGGGCGAGGACGACCGTGAGGCAGGCTAGAACGATTTTCATGCCGATGCGGTTATTATAAGGTTAAGCTGGAGCAAATCGCCTGGGTCCTAAGACCCATGCCGCATGGGCCCACGAAAGTGGACGCGCGGGGGGGCATTTTCTAGAATCCCGGTCATGAGCGGATATAAGCGCGTGGTCGTGACCGGGGCGACGTCGGGGCTGGGCCGGGAGATCGCCGTCCAACTGGCGCGGCGCGGCTGGAAGATCGCGGTCACCGGGCGCCGCGTCGAGGAATTGGAGAAGACCGCGCGGCTGATCGCGGAGGCGGGCGGCGAGGCCCTGGTCCTGCCCGGCTCCGTCGTCGATGATGGGGAAGTCCGCGCGCACTACGCGCGGATCAAGGCGGCGTGGGGCGGCGTGGACTGGGCGATCCTGAACGCCGGCGTCAGCGAGTACATGAACGCCAAGGAGTTCAAGGCGGAGTTGGTGCGCTGGACCTTCGACGTCAACGTGCTGGGCGCGTGCCGCTGGATCGAGGCGGTCCTGCCCGGCATGTTGGAGCAGGGCTCCGGCGTCGTCGCGGGAATCTCCAGCCTGGCGGCGTTCCGAGGACTGCCCTCGTCGGGACCCTACAGCGCCAGCAAGGCCGCGCTGAGCGCCTTGCTGGAATCGACGCGCGTGGACCTGCGCGGCACCGGCGTGGACGTGGTCACCGTCTGCCCAGGCTTCGTGAAAAGCGAGATGACCCGGCGCAACGATCCCCGCTCCATGCCGTTCTTGATGGAGACGCCCGCGGGCGCGGCCGCCGTCGTCGCCGGCATCGAGGCCCGCCGCCGCGTGGTCCATTTTCCGTGGCAGCTCTCGTACGCGATGAAATACGCGGTCGGCTCCATGCCGGACTTCGCCTACGACTGGCTGGCGCAAAAGCTGAGCTACCTGCGCAGAAAGGAACCGTCGGCCGAAGCCGCCCGGATCATGCGCGTCGGCGGGGCGTAAAACTGCTAGTCTAGAAGGCAAATGAACGATACCATCGCCGCCCAGGACGCGGCCCCGGAAGCGTCCTCGCTGACCCCGGACGAGTTCGCCGCCGCGACCGCCGATAACCCCGATTCGTCCGTCCCGCCGCGGCATCCGGTCGAATCCGTCCTCCTGATCGACGGCGACAACGACCCTCATGTGCCGCCGGACGTGCGTCCCAACCGCCACATGCTGGTGCGGGTGTTCCTGCGCCCCGGCGCCAAGATGCCGCGCACCCTGGAAAAAAAGCTGAGCCATCTGCCGCACTGCGCGACGGTGGTCTCGCCCCGCGGCGGCGCCAACGCCGCCGACTTCGTGATGTCTTTGCACGCGGGCATGCTCCACGCCATCCTGCCCCAGCACATTCCGTTCCTGATGGTCACCAACGACGCGACTCTGCAGGCGATGGCCGCCGAGCTCCAGCGCCTGGGCCGCGTGGCGACGATCTGGACCTCGCACCCCGACGCCG
>CAIQSZ010000441.1 GCA_903874575.1 uncultured Elusimicrobia bacterium | reverse complement strand
GCCGCGGCATCGCCTGGCTGGACACCGGGACGCACGAGGCCCTGCTCCAGGCGTCGACCTTCATCCAGGTCATCGAGGAACGCCAAGGCCTGAAGGTCGCATGCCTCGAGGAAATCTCCTTCGTGCTGGGCTACATCGACGCGGCCCGGCTGCGCGCGCTCGCCGAGCCCTTGAAAAAGAACGAATACGGCCGCTACCTCCTGAGGCTGGCCGCCGAAAGCGAACGATGATGCACCCCGAGGTCGTCGAGTACCTTCGCGAAAACCTCCCGAAATTCCCGGTCGACGACCTCCGCCGCCAGCTCCGCGAGGAGGGCGTCTCGGACTTGGACTTCGAGCAATGCTTGGCCGAGGCCCTGCGCTCGCCGAAATTGACGCAGAATACGCGCAGGATCCAGCCCGCAAGCAAGGCCGCCAAGTCCATGCTGGCCTCCGGAGTCCTGTTGATCCTCCTCGTCGGATTGTACGCGCTCTCTCTGAAACCCGCGACTCCGCGCGCGGGGCGCGCCGACGCCGCGACGGCCACCGGAGAATCCGGCTTCGTCGGCGCGCATGGGTGGGTCGTCCGCCTTCCCAAGGACTACGTCGGACTGTCCGAGTTCAAGGACTCCTCGAAACGCGTCGAAATCGTCCACTTCTGCAAGCGCGGAACCGACCCGACGAACTTTCTCAACGAGGGGCTATTCGGCGAAATGGGGATCGTGCGCCTCACCGTCGCGCCCAGCGACTTCCCCGCCAACCCGACCGGGGCCGCCAGCCTGGCCGACGCGGTCGCGCGCAGGACCGCCGGCCACGGCGAGAAGTTCGTGCTCAAGAACATCCAAGTGGGCGCCTTGTCGGGCGTTCAGGTCAACGTCCAGTCGCCGTTCCCCCGCGTCGAAGCCTACGTGCTTGGCCAGAGCGACGTCTATTTCTTCTACGCCAGTCTGGAGGACGATATCTGGCGCGACATCGTCCCGAGTTTGCGCGACGCGCGCTCCGAGAACTGACACCCCCCTTGCGAAAACAGGGCTGACGCCCTACACTGTCGGACCCCGCGCGTCGCGCCGAGGATCGCGCAGGGGACAGGAGGCTTCCCGCATGGAAAAGACGCTCCGCCGCTCGTCCGCCAAGACGCCGCGCTCCAAGAAGACCGTCCCGGAAATATCGTCCGCTGAAACGGCCCATCTTGAACAAATATCCCGCCGCTATGCCGAGGCGGAAAAAGCCTGGCTCAGAATGACCTCCTCGCCCGACGTAGACGACCCCTGGACGAAAATCGAGGAACATCTTTTGACCGGCTCGGCGGACGACCGGGACAGGCGCTGGAAGTTTTTCTCGAAGTAGCCGCCGAACGCGGCGCCGTTCCCGCCCCCCGAGGCCCGCGGGGGGCGGGCTCTTTTCTATAATCCCGTCCATGCACGAATCGCGGCGGACCAACCTAGTCATCGTAGGCGCCCTGCTCCTCATCGCGGCGGCGTTCGCCGCGTACGCGGCCCTGGTGATGAAGTGGATCGCCTCGCCGAAGGCGCCGGCGCCCCACGCGCTCGTCGACGCCAGAAAGGAAGCCGACTCGGATCTGGCCGCGGCGCGCGACCAGTTCCGCGAACGTTTGCTCGACGCCCGCGCGCACCTGCGCCTGTCGGAAGCGCTCTGGAAAGCGGGACGTCCCATCGACGCGTTCTACGTGATGTACGCCGCGCGCCAGCTTTTCTCGGACTCCGATTTTCGCCGCGCCCACGCGGAGGTCGTCGTGGGAATCGGAGGGCCGGCGGCGGACGCGCGGGCCCGTCTCAAAGGCTTGGCCGATCCCGCCACGACGATCCCCATCCACGCCGAGGTCGCCCGAGACTACCCGGACACGCCGGAAGGCCGAGACTCGCTCGACCAGCTCTCCCGTTTGGCCTCGGCGAACGACTCCGACGACGCCGGACGCCTGGCGCGCACGGCGTTGGAGGAGTTGTACCGCGACGACCCGAAAAATCCGGAAAAGTTCGCCGCGCTGGCGGGCGCCGCGTTCGGGCGCGGAGATTTCGCGCAGGCGGCCGCCCTCGCCGACGAGGCCTGGAACAAGCATCCCGGCCACGCCGGCGCCGCCCGCATCGAAGGGATGCTGGCGCTGAAGGACCGCGACCAGGAAGCCGCCCGTAAATGGCTGTCCGCCGCATGGGATAAAAATCCCGAGGACCTCTACAGCGCCGCCAAGCTCGCACAGATCTACGGCAAGGGACGAGGCGAGCCGGAAAGCGCCCTGCCTTATTACATCGCGTTGTACCGCAAAAATCCCGGTTACGCCGACGACGAGCCCGCCGAGAGCCTCATCCGCGCCACGCTGGACCGCAGGCGCGTCAGCCTGCTCAAGGACGCTCCCGTCGAGGGGCTGGGCGGACGATTCAGGCTGGACGACGCCTCCCTGCGCGCGGAGGCCTGCCTGCGCGCCGGGGCGTTCCAGGACGTGCGCTGGGTCGACGCGCTGGGAGCCCTGCTCGACGACGACGCGGAAATCGTGCGCCGCGACGCCGATTACGCGCTGTACCAGATCGCCCGCGTCGAGCCCGACGCCCTGCGCTCCCGGCGCGACGCTTGGCTGGGCAGCGAGAAGCCTCTCATGCGCATCCGCGCCTTGAATCTGTTCGCGGACTTGGACGGCAAGAAATTCTTTCCCGCCGTCGTCTCCGCTCTGCGCGATCCCGACCCCGCCGTGCGCGCGTTTGCCAAGGTAATGGTCCTCGACCACTACTACACGGACTCCCCGGAGGCGGCCAAAGTCCGCTCGCGCTATCTTGCCACGGAGAAAGACCCCGACGCGCTGGCCTTCGTGAAGCGCTTCGCGGCCGCCCCGCGGTGAGCGAGTTCTTCGATACGCACGTCCACCTGGGCGACGCCCAGTTCGACGCCGACCGTCTGGAGGTCCTCGCCCGCAGTCTCGACGCGGGCGTCGGCAGGATGGTGGAGATCGCCGACAACCCCGACGAATGGTCGCGCGCCGTCGGCATCGCGCGCGCGCACCCCGATCGGGTGCGCTGTTCTCTCGGCCTGCACCCATACTACGCGGATCGATTTGACGACGGCTTCGTCGCGCGCCTGCGCGCCGCGCTGGACGCCGCGCCCGAAGCCGTCGCCATAGGCGAGGTCGGCCTCGACTATGCGAGGGCGCAAGTCCCCGCGGACGTCCAGCGAACGGCTTTCGCGGCTCTTTTGGAAGCCGCGCGCGACTGGCGCGTGCCGCTCGTCATCCACTGCCGCGATGCCTACCAGGATCTCCTGCTCATGCTGAGGGAACGCTTCCCCGAGCCGCCGCGGGAACGTCGCTATTGGGGCGTCGTCCACTGTTTTTCGGGAACGCCCGACGAGGCGCGGGACTGCGCGAGGCTGGGCTTCGCGCTGGGCGCCGATGGCCCGGTCACTTATAAAAAAAACGACGGACTGCGCGAAGCGTTCCGTCGCGCCGGCCCCGATACGACCGTGCTGGAAACCGACTGTCCGTACCTGCCGCCGCAAAGCCGCCGCGGCAAGCGCAACGAGCCTTGCGTCATCCCCGAGATCGCGGCCAAGCTCGCCGAGGTCTGGGATATCCGCATCGACGAGGTCGCCCGCCGCACCAGCGCCAACGCGGCCGCCCTGTTCGCCTGGCCGTGACGGCCGCTTAAGCGAGTATCTCGAAACCCGCTTTCTTCACGGCCTCGGACAGCCGGGTGGCGACAAGGTCGGTGTCGAGACCCAGGTCGGTCGTCACGGTGAGGCCGCGCACGGTGCCCTTGCGGCCCTGGATCTTGCCGACGAGATACTGGATGTCCTTGGCCGCGCGGCGCACGTTGGTGACGCCGCCGCGCTTGGCGAACCATCGGATCGGCACGGTGCCGCTCTTGCGGCTGGGCATCAGCTTGACGGTGATGGCGGTCTCGGTGACGAAGAGATCGCCGACTTCAAACTCGGTCTCGTGCTTATCGGGCATGGACATCTCCTTCTCGACGGTGACGACTTTACCGCATGGACGGCGGCCCTGTCAACGCGCGAACGTCTTCTGCACGAGCCAGCCGCGCTCCCGGGCCTTCTTGACCAGTCCCGGATCGATGTCGAAAACGACGCGCAGGCCGTCGCCGTAGTTGAGAATGTCGAAATCGGCAAGATCGCGGCCCACGACCAGGTCCGCGGGACGTCCGAGCGCCGTCTGCACGATCTCCACTTTCCCTCCGCGGGTCGGCACGGGCTTGAGAATCTCCGCGCCCATGCGGGCGCCGTCGGTGGAATTGCGTACGCCGTATACGCGCGACGGGTCCACGCCGTAGTCTCCCGCCGAGGCGAGGAGGACGGGCTGGGAGACGTCGTCGACGACCCAGACGTCGAAACCCGAGCTCTTGAGCTTGGCGGCCAAGTCGCGCATCTCGGGAATCACGCGCAGGCCGCGGCGCGCGTGCAGAGGCGCCGCGTCGCCCGCCTCTCCAGGGATGTCTTGAGAGGAGCCCGAATGATTTTTTTCCGCGGCGAGCGTCTCCTTGGCAAAATCCTCCGCCTCGTCCAGGCGCCAGCCGGCCCACAGCCGGGCCAGGTAGGAACGGCACTCCTTGCGGCCCACGCCTCGGCACAAGCCCACGTAGCTCGAAAGCATGCCCTTGCGCCAACCGTGGTAGCCGGGCTGGGCGGTCCAAACCGACGACGAAAGGGAAACGAATCCGTCGTAGGCGGCGCGCGTCGGCTGGCGGCCGTAGACGATCGGGACGATGCCCCACCATGAATCGGAAAATTTAAACTTCGCCTCCGAGACCAAACGCAGGAATACCAATTCGGCGGGATCGCCGGCGACCGAAGCGTCGCTCCACGGCAGGACGGCGACAGGCGGAGCTTTCGGGTCGTATCCGGCGGAAGCGCGACCGCGCTCGGCGATCAGATTTTCGACGGCGGTCCGAATCTCGCTGTCCCAACGTCCCGCCATCAGATGCGCGGACTCCGTCGCGGACGATTCGGACGGCCTCGCCGTATCGGACGACGACCCGACGCCCGCCGCAGTCTCCGCGGAGACCAAGGGTTTTTTACGCATGCGCCAGTTCAGCGAGCGCGGTTTGGCCGCCGCGGAGGCCGCCAGGTAAAACGCCAGGGCGGCGCACAGGGCCTTCTTCACATGATAGGACTTCATCGTCGGCACGCAATGTTATAAAATATCTTCTCTTACATCCCCGCCGGAGGGCATCGAGTCAAATGGCCAACATCAAGAAGTCGGAACTTCTCAAGGAACAGATCGAGCACATCGATGTCACCAAGTTCGACGCCCGCCCGCTCGTCGAGGCCTATTCGAAGATGGCGTTCTCCGCCCGCGACCTCGCCCGCGCCTCCGACATCTACGACCGCATGCTCGCCGATAAAGAATGCAGCGTCATTCTCTGCCTGGCGGGATCGTTGTTTTCCGCCGGGCTCAAAAAGATCGTTTGGCAGATGATTGAAAGCAACATGGTGGACGCCATCGTGTCGACCGGCGCCAACATCGTCGACCAGGACTTTTTCGAAGCGCTGGGCTACAAGCACTACAAGGGCTCCAAGTGGGTGGACGACAAGGCGCTGCGCGGCGCGCGCGTCGACCGCATCTACGACACCTTCATCGACGAGGACGAATTAGGCGAGTGCGACAACACGATCGGCGAGATCGTGGGGACGCTGAAGCCTCGTCCGTACTCCTCCCGCGAAGTCCTGGAGGAGATGGGCAAGTATCTCGTGAAGAAGGCCAAGGTCAAGGATTCCATCGTTCTGTCGGCCTTCAGGAAGGGCGTGCCGATCTTCGTGCCCGCCTTCTCCGACTGTTCGGCGGGCTTCGGCCTGCTCCACCACCAGTGGACGAACCCCGAAGAGCACGTGACCATCGACTCGGCCAAGGATTTTCGCGAGCTCGTGCGCATCAAGCTCGCGGCCAAGGACACCGGCCTGCTGATGATCGGCGGCGGCGTGCCCAAGAACTTCGCCCAGGACATCACCGTCGGGGCGGAGATGCTCGGCTTCGAGCCTAAGATGCACAAGTACGCGGTGCAGATCACGGTCGCCGACGAGCGCGACGGAGCGCTCTCGGGTTCGACCCTGCGCGAGGCGTGCTCGTGGGGCAAGGTGGACGTCGTGGACGAGCAGATGGTCTTCGCCGAGGCGACGATCGCCTTGCCGACGCTCGCCTCCTACGGCTACCACAAGGGCAACTGGAAGAAGCGCCGCGAACGGCGCTGGAACGCCTTGCTCAACGACGTGAACGCTCCGGTCCCCGCCGCCTCGCGTTAAGAGTTCCGTCGTGGGATTCGACCCCAACGCCGCCCCCGACGAGGATTCCGGGGTCTTCGGCCTCCCCCACACGGAGAGGGAGGCCTCGCTCGTGCTTCTACCCGTGCCCTGGGAAGCCACGACTTCGTACGGAGGAGGAGCCTCGAAAGGACCCGCCGCGATCCTGGCCGCGAGCGGACAAATCGATCTGTTCGACGGCGATGTTGTAAAACCCTACGAACCCGGCCTCTTCATGAGGCCCGAATCCCGGGACGTGCGCGCCTGGAACAAGACGGCGAAGGCCGCGGCGCAGAAGGTCATCAAGGCGGGCGGACGCATCGAAGGACGCAAAGACCTGCAAGCGGCGTTGAGAACGGCCAACGACCTAGGAGGCCGCCTCAACGATTGGGTCCGAGGCGAAACTCGAGCGTTGCTCGACGCAGGCAAGATCGCCGGCGTCGTCGGCGGAGACCACTCGGTCCCATACGGGGCTTTTCAAGCCGCCGCAGATAAAGAAGGTTCCTTCGGCCTGCTCCACTTCGACGCGCACTCGGACACGCGCGTCGCCTACGAGGGCCTCACGTGGTCTCATGCCTCCATCATGTACAACGCGATGGAGAATATCCCGCAAATTTCAAAAATCGTCCAGGTCGGCATCCGCGACTTCTGCGAGCAGGAATACGAGTTCGTGCATGCTCTGGGCCCTCGGGCGAGAGTGTTCTTCGACCGCGACCTGGCCGCACGCCGCTTCGCCGGCGCCGCCTGGACGCGCACCGCCGCCGGAATCGTCGACGCCCTCCCTCAAAAAGTATGGATTTCCTTCGATATCGACGGCCTGGACCCGAAGCTTTGCCCCCACACGGGAACGCCGGTACCCGGCGGCCTGGAACTCGCCGAGGTCAACCATCTGCTGAGACTGCTCGCGCGTTCCGGACGAAAGATCGTCGGCTTCGACCTGGTCGAAGTCTCCCCCTCCCCTGACCGGCGCGACGAATGGGACGCCAACGTCGGCATGCGCCTGCTCTACAAGCTCGCGGCCTGGACCTTCGTCAGCCGCGGCCTCTGCAAGGCCCGCGCTTAGCCTCGTTCGAATCCGTTTTATCGTTACCGAACGCTTTGTCTGATCCGCTCGACGGCTTTTCGCAGCAATTCGTCTTTGCCCTCGCGGAATCCCTCGACGCTCGGGGAAGCGGTCGCGTCGAGCCTTACGCCGACGCGCTGCGTCTCGGTCCTATCGGGATAATAGACGCCCAAGGCGGAAAATGCCGTATAAATTCCGCCCGGCAGATAGAAAACGGCGATGTTCCCGTCGGCTCCGGCAGTCGTCGATCCTATTACCGCGACGTTGCGAGCGCTCTGGAACGCCATGACCGCCCATTCCCCGCTGCTCTTCGTTTCCTCGTTGACGATGACGACCACTGTCCCGCTGTAGTGATGGTCCAGATCACCGCCGTTCTTCACCGGTTCTCTAAAGGAGAAAAGTCCGGGACGGCGCACGTCGCTTTGGGTGAACAGGGCATACGGCGAGGACGTCTCTTTCAAATATCCGCCTAGCGTGTACGCCATGTCGTCGGCAGGATAGCTCCTCATGTCGATGATCATGCCTTTCGTATTCTCAAACGCCTTTTTCAGTTCGGGCAGTTGAGGATTCAGGAACTTCCCGGCGTCGACATAGCCGATGTCGCCTTCGATGACTTTGTAGCCGATGTCGGTGAGCCCGTTGTCGAAATCCGGCATGTCGTCCGCCGACATATCCCAGGAGTCCGATCGGGGCACGACGAGCGTCTGCGGGCGCCCGTCATGAAGCAACGTGATCCGCACCTTGTCGGTGTTGCCGCGCAGGACGAGGCGCGCGGCGTCCCTCGATTGCCGGGCCTGATTCGAGGCGGGGACGAGAGGAAGAATCTTATCGATCCGCTCCTCGACCGGTTCGTCCTCGATGCGGGTGATCACGTCCCCATGCGAAACCAGGGACGCAACTCCGTCCGCTTTGCCGTAGAAGCGGTTCACGACCAGCCGCCCCTCGACGAATCGGACGGTAAACGGAGGATAGAGCTTGCCCCAATAGGCGTCTCGCGCTTTATTGCGCTTCCGTATGCCGGCGTGGCCGTCATGGGTCCGTCCCATCAACCGCAGGCAGGCGAGCATATACTCTTCGGCATTTTTCGCGTTCAAGAACGCCGGGATGAATTCCGGGAGGATTTTCCCCCAGTCCTCCCCGATCAGATGGCGGTATGGGAAGAAATACTGGATGAGCCCCCAGTACCGGAACAAGGCCGCGAGACGCAAGCCCGCCGAGGGGTACGACGTCTCATCGTAGACTTTTTCGTTCGTGATCAAAGGGCTGCCGGCGGCTCGATCTACGATGTAGTGATTGGACGAAAGGCCTTCGCTCTCTCGGAGGCGATCTAATTTGGCGACGAGCGAGTCGGGCAAATAGCCCTTGTCGAACAGGTCGCCGTAATCCGGCCGCAGCTTGACGTCGGGCCTATCGCCGTCGTGCGTACGGGACGCGGGCCGGCCGGGCGAGGGGAGGCGATCCAACCATCTTTCCAGCTCGAGCCCCCATTCCGTCCTATCCTTCGCCGCCAGCACTTTCGGCAGTTCGCGGAGCAGTTCGGCATCCCAATCGTATTTGCCGGCGGCGACGGCAGGATGATGGTATTTCAGGAAAACCCACAGCTGTCCCAAGGCGGAGAGAGCTTCCGTGTCGCGCGGCGCGCTGGAGAGGCTCACGAGGGGGCCTACACCGTCAGGAAGCGCAGGCTCGCCTGCACATGCGGGAGTCTGCAGAAAAGCGAAACAACATACCGCCAACAGACCTCGGCTGTTGACTAAGGATGCCGGACGCTTTGGCGCGAGTCCCATCTGTGGAGTGATCCCCCCCCTATCAAGAAAAAGAAAAAAATACCCGACGTCCGATTGCTATCGCAATACTTGAAGCAATGCAGACGTCTTGGTCTTGATCCGTTTTCCTTGCTGTGATCGTAGCTGTTGCAGTTAATCCCAATCCAGAGAAATTCCATTGCCGGTGGACGTCAACCCGTCGGTGAAATGCATGATCCCCCTCCCGAAGGCCAGTGACGCCGCGGCACTGAAACCAATAGTTTTGGATGCCAGCGTAAAAATATAATACATAACACTACATAACACTATTAGATTAAAAATAGTTTAATATGTATTATAAAACGCTATTGACAGCGCCAAAGCGACTTGCTAATATTTTTTAGTTTTCACGTTTGAACTTAGTTGTAACAAGAAAATAGAGTTTTCACGTTTGAACAATATATGGCTGAAGTGATTGCAATCGCAAATCAAAAGGGGGGGGTTGGAAAAACAACCACCGCCGTCAACCTCGCATCAGCTTTAGCCATTCTTGGCAATGAGACTTTACTCATCGATATGGACCCGCAGGGAAACGCTACCTCTGGGCTCGGATTCAACAAGGGAGAATTCGACCCAAACATATATGACGTTCTGGTAGACCTGATCCCACTGGAAAAGACCGTGAAAGGGTCAAATCTCCCAAAACTCTCTGTTTCTGGTTCAAATAACGATTTAGCCGGCGCTGAAATAGAATTAACCTCTGCTTTAGCCCGTGAAAGCCGATTGAAGGGGGCGATTTCAGCCGTTAAAAGTCGTTTTTCATACATCATAATCGACTGCCCTCCATCTTTAGGTCTTTTAACTGTCAATGCTCTTAATTCAGCTGATAAGATAATAATTCCGATCCAAGGTGAATACTATTCGATGGAAGGACTTGCTCAATTCACAGGAGCTGTTGATAAGGTGAAAAACGCCTTGAACCAAAGACTCGATATAGAGGGGGGGGTCCTGACCATGTTCGACTCTCGCATGACTCTCTCGAACCAAGTGAAAGAAGAGGTCGCTAAGTTCTTTGGTCCGAAGATGTTTAATGCGATCATCCCTAGGAACATCAGACTAGCCGAAGCACCTGGTTTTGGCCAAAGCATATTCCAGTACGATGAAAAGTCGCGAGGAGCTGAAGCTTATATGGCTTTCGCTCGGGAATTTCTTTCCCGCCGCGGGCAGTATTTCCCTGCCGAGCCGGCGCGCCAAGATATCACGGAGAATCCCGTATGACACGAAAAGCTCTGGGCCGCGGCCTCTCCGCCCTCATCCCGAACGCTCCTATCGCGGCGTCTCCAACAGACGGCCCACTTCCCGCTCAGCCTACTGGATCGCCTATGAAGGTAGCGATCGATAATATTCGGGTCAACCATCTCCAGCCCCGCAAGCACTTCGATCCAGAGTCCCTCGGCGAGTTGGCGTCTTCGATAAAACAACACGGACTCGCCCAGCCGATAGTCGTCTCATATGATTCCGTCTCGCGTTCCTATGAACTAATCGCCGGAGAACGACGCTGGCGCGCAACTCAGTTGGCGGGACTAAATGAAATCGATGTCGTCGTTCGCCAACCGAAAGACGATAAGCAGCGCCTGGCCCTAACGCTCATCGAAAATCTACAACGCTCTGATCTAAACCCTATCGAGGTCGCTCTCGGATATCTTCGACTTATGAAGGAGTTCGGGATCAATCAGACCGAACTTGGAGAGGAGGTGGGAAAGTCGAAGTCTGGTATATCCAATACCTTGCGCTTACTCGAATTACCCGAAGAGATTCAAAAAGCGCTCCAATTCGGACAAATCAGTGAAGGACATGGTCGGGCCTTGCTGATGGTAAGCGACCCGAATCTCCGACATGCGGTGTTCCAAAAAGTTCTGGAGGGAAAACTTTCAGTACGTGAGACGGAATCTATAGCGAAACAAATAGAATCCGGTGAACCTCAGACGACAACCGAACCCGAACCCAAGGCGACACCCAACCAAAAACCAGCGGACTTACGTTCCCTTGAAGAGTCTCTACAACTGTCTCTAGGCACTAAGGTCGTCATCAAGACCCGCAAGAATCCATCGAAAGGCGTCCTTCAGATCCACTTCTTTGGCTTCGATGATTTCGATAGAATCATAAATATCCTTAAAAAATAATGATTTTTTGTATATACCTATTCATAGCGACGCTGTCCGCGGCCTCGACGTCTACCGCCGCAGGTGGCGCCGATGGCCTTCAGCCGACGCTCTCCACCAGCGTCGTCGTTCCAACGGTCATAACCCTGGCCCCGACGGTCCATGACTACACAAGGTTTGCCGACGGCGGCCCCGACGCTAACTGGTACATCGGATTCAACAACGCCTGGATCGTAAAACTTCCGCCTGCGCCGGAGGGGGAATTCCAACGCGCCTTCGTCGGAGCGAAGATCGGGCGCGCCAAGACAAGGCCGAATCCAGGCAGGCCTTGGATTCGCGAGGGCATCCCCGGAAAGGTCTATGTCGGCATATCCCAGACTCCGGCCTGGACGTCCGCGCAGAGCTATTTTCTTTCCTCGACCGCCGATATCCCGTTGGACGCCGACCCCCAGGCACGCGTCGACGGCGTGGGCGCGGCCGAGTGGTTTTGGGCCGAAGTCCCGCTTTCGATGGTGAGCTTCACCGCGCCTAACTATCTCGTCGTATGGTCCCCGTCCAACTACTTCACGCGGGCCTCCAGCGCCCCCATCCTTGCGGCGGCCGAGCCTGACGAAAATGCTCCACGTGAAGCCCGCGCGTGGAACAACCGTTCCATCCTCGGGGTGCCTCCTCGCAACGCGGCGAACTCCCTTGAGACGCCGATCAACAATATCTATCCCGCGTTGGCCATCAAGTTGGTGCCGCCGGCGCCCGAAGAGCCGGCCGTCTCGGTCAACGACCTGAGCGTCGCCCGCACGGGCAAGCGCACCATCGTGCGCTTTTCGGCCGCTGGAGAAGACATCATCGACGCCTGGGTCGAAGCTTCGCGGGACCGCCTCGACTGGGAGCGGATATCGAAACTCCAGCGCCGCCCGCCGTACGTCTTCTCTTTACCCGCCGAAAAATCCCCGGCCGGACAGTTCGTGCGCGGCGCCGCGCGCGACGCGTCCGAAGCCGTCGGATACACCGAACCATACATGATCCCCTATGCCCAATAACCCCAAGGCCGTGAAAGTCGGAATCGTCGGAGCGACCGGGATGGTCGGCCGCGAGTTGATCGAATCGCTTGAGAAGCGCCGCTTCCCCGTATCCGAACTCAAGCCGTTTTCGTCGGGCCGAGCCCGCGCCGCGGTGCGCTTCCGCGGCCGTTCGGTCCCAGCTCCGGGCGTCGATGCGTCGTCCCTGGCCGAGTGCGATGTCGTCTTCCTTGTGAGCTCGGACGAAGTCGCTCTAGAGCATGGCCGCCGTCTGGCCGCGTCCGGGGTGTGGGTCCTGGACGACAGTTCCGCGTTCCGCCTCGATCCGAAGGTCCCGCTCGTCATCCCCGAGGTTAATGCGGACGCCCTGAGGCCCGACCGGCGCCTGATCGCCGGACCGAACTGCACGATGACCGGACTCGGAGTGGGCGGGGCGCTCCTTCACCGCGAGATCGGAGTGCGCGAAGTGCGAGTTTCCTCGTACCAAGCCGTCTCCGGAGCCGGCAAGGCCGCGCTCGGGGAACTCTTCGCGCAGACCTCGTCGCTTGCGCGCACCGGGCTCTCGGCCGACGGCCGCGCGCCGGTGCTGGAGGAGGGCTCGGGCTCGGAACTCCCGCGAGCGATCGCTTTCAACGCGATCCCTCAGATCGGCAGCTTCGGCCCCGACGGCTCATCGAGCGAAGAGGTCAAGGTCGCCGCGGAACTGCGCAAGATATGGTCCGCGCCGCGCCTGAGAATCTCGGCGACGACGGTACGAGTGCCCAGCATCCGCGGTCACGCTCTCTCGGCGTGGCTGACGCTGGCGAGACCGACGACGGCGGCGCGCGCGCGCGCCCTCCTCGCCAAGACCCCCGGGCTCGTCCTCGCCGCGGAAGGGGACTATCCGACGCCGCGCTCGGCTGGAGGCAAGGACCCCGTCTTCGCGGGGCGCGTCCGTCAAGGCGCGACCGCCCGCGAAATCGCTCTGTGGCTGGTCTCCGACAACCTCCTCAAGGGAGCGGCCCTGAACTCCGTGCAGACCGCCGAAGTGCTCCTGAAGCGAGGCTGGCTCAAGCCCCGATGAAGACGGCGGCCATTCTGTTGGCCGCCGTCTTGGTCGCGCCCGCCGCCGCGACGCCCGCGTCCGGTCCCCTCGACGACAAAGCCGCGGAATGGGAATCCAAGGGCTATACGCTCAAGGACCGCGTTGAAAAAAAATCAGGCGGCCTTGTCTTGGCGGCGGCGGTCTACGGCGGCAAAGATGGAGCGGGGGACCGATTCGAGACCTACGTCGTGCTCAAGGGGAAGGCTTACCTTGGATACACGCATCCCGCGCAGGCGGAACTGCTGGAGATAGACGAAACTCCTTACGGAAGAGGTTTCCGGGATATCTTCCAGGACGGCTCCCGGGTCGTCGCCTACCGCTCCACCATCCGCTCGCTCGACGCGAGCACGCTGAACATAGTCGCCTATAAGAACTTTAAATTCCTTCGCGTCGCGGAATTTTCCGAAGGCCGCATCGTAAGGGACGGCGATGAGATTCTCGTGCTGGCGCGGGACCTGCCGCTCGGACGCTTCCTGTCGGTCGGCTGCGAGAACTTCGGCACGATCTCCCAGACCGCGTTCCGCACCCGTCTTTATTCTTTCAAGAGGGGAGGCTTCGCCGAGTCCTCGCGCTCGCATCCGGACTTCTACGCGACCGAGATCAAAAGGAAGGAAGCCGCGCTCGACCGGCTCAAGAACGATCTCCAGAAGAACGCCGGGGAATACCTGGGACTGACGCTTTCGCTGTACTACGACTACGCCGCGACCGGACGCGCGCGCCAGGGCTGGGAACGCCAAAAGAGCTTCTTCACGCTCCCGAGCTACGCTCCCGGGAAAGCGCGAACCTGCTTTGAGACCATGCGCAAGGATTTGCGCGGGCGTCTATCGATTCCAGCCGCTTGGCCTTAAAATCCTAAACGGCGGCCGGGCTTCTCCGGCTCAGAGCTTTGCGTAAGAACTCCGGCAGGGCGAACGCGCCGACGTGCACGTCCGAGTTGTACCATTTGAGCGGCAGTTTAGCCGAGGATATCCGGGTAGAGCGAAGATCCTTCACGGGGCGCAAGCCCTTCGAAGCGAAAGCGAACGCCCAAAGACCGCCGGGATAGGTCAGGTTCGTGAAGAGATAAGCGTCGACGACCGGGAAGATCGGCCGAAGAAGACGGTCGAGATTCTTGACGGTGCCGATCTCATAAAATGGGGAGCCGGCCTGGCTGACGACGATGCCGTCGTCGGTCAGGATGCGCTTCACGTCCTTGTAGAACGCCGGGCCGAACAAGGCTTTGGCCGGGCCGAAAGGTTCCGTCGAATCGATGATGACGACGTCAAAGCGCTCGCTCGTTTCGCGCGCGAACTTGACCCCGTCCTCGATGCGCACGCGGACGCGGCGGTCGGAAAGCTTTCCGGCGGTCGAGGGGATGAAGCGGCGCGAGGCCTCCACCACCAAGCCGTCGATCTCGACGAGCGTGCAGGATTCAACGCTCTTGTGTCGCAGCACCTCGCGCACGGTTCCGCCGTCGCCCCCGCCGATGACCAGCACGCGGCGCGGACGTGGGTGGAGGAAGAGGGGGACGTGCGCGATCATCTCATGGTAGACGAATTCGTCGCGCTCGGAGACCATGGTCATCCCGTCGATGAGCAGGAGTTTGCCGTGGCCCGCGGTTTGAACGACCTCGACCGACTGGAACGCACTCTTCGCCTTGAAGAGGCTCTTTGTTCTGCGAAAGCCGGTACGAACGATGCCTCGGTATTCTTCGTCGATCCAACCGTCGCGGGTAGTCATGGGTTCCTCAGAACGATATCTCGAAAGCGCTGGCGACGCCCTCGACCGGCTTGGAATGGTGGTCGAAAGTCACGCGGTAGCCGCAGTCGAGATTCTGACGCACCGCGCGTTTGATCGGGTAACTACAGCGGATTTTCTTGCGCGAGGTCTGCGGCTGGAACAAGACGACGTCGCAGGACTGGGGCTTGAACATATTCAGGACGCGCGAGACGGTCTCGTTGACGTCGCCCTCGACGCAATTCGTCTCGAAACTCACGTAGGAGCCGATCTTCTGCGGCGTGACGTGGATGGTGTAGTAGCGCGGGCCCAGAATCGCGTTGAGCGAATAGCCCATCGGCTCGAAGAGATGGTCGTCGACGAGGAACCCGGGGAATATGTTCCAGACGCCGGACTTTTCCTTGATGTACTCCTTTTTACGCTGGGGACCCGACATGAAGACCTTAGCCGCCGACGGATCGATGCCGTGCATCAAGACCTCCAGCGTCAGGTCGTCCTGCGCGGGCAAGTACGGCTTGTCGAGATGAGAGAGAAAGACGTGATGGTCGTCGCCATCGCCGAAACGGAAGGACTTGACCGGCAGCGCCTCGGCGAGACGGCGCGCATCGTCGAAGAAATTGGTCGGCTGGTACTCTTGGTGCTGCGCGTTTTTCCTCTCGTAGATCAGGTATTGGAAGTTGTCCCGGCCCAGATCCTTGCACATCTCGATCACCGCGGTGATCAAGTCCGTGCGGCCGCAAGTGATCATCGTGAGCCAGCCGTCGGCGACGAACAGGCTCGACTCGGAGAGGAGATGCGCGTCGAGGGACTCGTTCGAGATGGACGAAAGTATCTGCGCGCGCGACTTCGCCGCGAGGCTCTTCCAGTAGTCGAGTCCGCGCGCGCGCAGGGACGGCTGCCCCGGCAGCAACGCAAGTTCGACCTTCTTCTCCGGCCCTTCGAAGAACATGCGCTATTTTCTCCGCGTCTTGCGCTTGAGCGCCGTCCGGCGAGCCACGTCCCGGTCGCGCAAAGTCCGCTCCGCGGACTTGATCGACTTCCAGTGAGCGCCCACCTCGGCGGCGCTCTTGAACTTGCGGTCGCGCGCGAAGACGTGGGGGTGGCGGCGCATCAGCTTCAGCGCCTGGCTGCGCGCGACGTCCTCCAGAGTGAAGCGGCCGCGCTCCTCGGCGATCTTCGCATGAAGCATCACCTGGAAGAGAACGTCGCCCAACTCGTCTTCCATTTCATGCCAGCGGCCGCGCTTCAAAGCGGCGGCCAGTTCTTCGGATTCCTCGAGCAGGAACGGCACCAGCGAACGGTGCGTCTGCTTCCGGTCCCACGGACAGCCTCCGGCGGACCTCAAGCGGGCGACGACGCTCTTCAGTTGCCCAAGGGGCTTGGACATGTCAGGCGGCCGAGATCCGCTCCGCCCCGAAATAGGGGACAAGCGCCTTGGGCAGGACGACCGAGCCGTCGGCCTGCTGGAAGTTTTCCAAGACGGCCGCGGCCAAGCGGCCGACGGCGACGCCCGAGCCGTTGAGCGTGTGCACCAATTCCGGCGCGCCCTTCGCCTGACGGCGGAAACGGGCGCTCATGCGGCGCGCCTGGAAGTCCGAGCAATCGGAGCAGGATGAAATTTCGCGGTAGCGTCCTTCCGACGGCATCCATACCTCGATGTCGTAAGTTTTTTGCGCGGAGAAACCCATATCCCCGGTGCAGAGCTGGATGGTGCGGTGCGGCAGTTCCAGCTCGGTCAGAACCGCTTCCGCGTCTTGGGTCAGCTGCTCGAGAGCGGCGAGGCTGTCCTCCGGCTTCACGATCCAGACCAGTTCGACCTTATCGAACTGATGGTTGCGGATGACTCCGCGGACGTCCTTGCCGTAGGAGCCGGCCTCCTGGCGGAAGCACGGCGTATACGCCGTCAGCTTCATCGGGAGGCGCTCGACGGGCAGAATCTCCTCGCGGACCATGTTCGTCAGCGAGATCTCGGAAGTCGAGATGAGGTACAAGGTCGTGGTTTTATCGCCCTCGGCGTTCACCGTTTTGTACATGTCCGCTTCGAACTTAGGGAGCTGGCCGGTGCCCTCCATAACCTCGGGCCGGACCAGATAAGGAGGGTGAACCTCGGTGTAGCCCTTGAGGGAGTGGCGGTCGAGAAGGTAATTTCCCAGCGCCCGCAAAAGCTTCGCTCCCGGTCCCTTCCAAAGCGCGAAACGCGAACCGGACAGCTTCGCGGCGGCCGCGAGATCCAGAATGCCCAATTTTTCGCCCACGCTCTGATGGTCGAGGGCCTTGAACTCGAACGCGCGGGGGGACAAGGTCCTGCGCACCTCCGGGTTTTCGCTCTCGTCTCGACCGACGGGAACGGACGGATGGGGAACGTTCGGCAGTTCCAAAGAGGCGGATTGCACGCTCTGCTCGAACGCCGCCAACTGCTTCTCCTTGCCGGACATTTCTTCCTTAAGCCGTCCGACCTGGGCCATCAGGCCGGCCGATTTAGCCTCGTCCTTGGCGGCTTTGGCCTTGCCGATCTCTTGGGACGCCGCGTTGCGGCGCGCGCGAAGGTCCTCGACATCCTTCAAGCAAGCGCGATATTGCTCGTCCAGCTTGAGAAGCGCATCGAACGCGTCGGACCAACGCGGATTCCTCGACGCCAGCGCCTTGCGCGCCGCGACGGGATCTCTTCGAAGCAG
Source organism: uncultured Elusimicrobia bacterium (assembly GCA_903874575.1). GTDB lineage: Bacteria > Elusimicrobiota > Elusimicrobia > UBA1565 > UBA9628 > GWA2-66-18. The sequence goes on along the minus strand of CAIQSZ010000441.1, from coordinate 4,137 downwards.
AGAAAAGTCGTTCATGGTTTTCCTTCGCGCACGACCTCGAGCGTATCCTCGACGGTCTGGAGCGAGGCGCTGCCCGGATGCGGCTCGAGCATCACTTGAAGCCTGACGCGGTCGGGCCACCAACTCGCGCGGACGAGCCGCCGCAGATACAAGCCGAGCGCCACGCCGGCATCCAGCGGCACCTCGATGGTCTTGCCGGGAGCGACCTTCGGCACCCGGCGCTCCTCGACGGCGAACGGGATGGTCCAAGAGCCTTCCGTCGCGGCTCCAGCCACGGGAGCGATGCGCGCGGTGAGGCTGTAGCGCAGAAGCAAAGTCTCCTCTGTCTTGGGTCCGCGGTTCTTAAGCACGAGGCGCGCGCGCAGGCGGTTTTCAAGCCTCGGAGGCCCGTCTTCGAGGACCCTCACGTCCTGCCAAGCCGCGCCGCCCTCGACGCGTCCCGCCTGCCAGTGGACGCCTTCCAGGACGATCTCGGCCGACGCGCTCGCCGCCCCCGCGGCGAGCGCCGCCGCGAGAAATACTTTTTGGAAACGAATCATGAGGGAGTTCCCGCGGGAGTCACCGGCGGTTCCGAGGCGATGGGCGCGACGCGCGCGACCTTATCGTTCTCCTCGAGCCTCACGAGGCGGACGCCCTGCGTGTTGCGCGAGATGGTCTTGATATCCTTGCAGCGCAGACGGATCGCCTTGCCCTGCTCGGTCATCACCATCAGGTCGTCGTCGTCGGTCACCAACTTCACGCCGAGCACGGAACCGTTGCGATCGGTGGCCTTGATCGTAATGATGCCGCCGCCGCCGCGATGCTGGCCGCGGTACTCGTTGAGCTCGGTGCGCTTGCCGTAGCCGTTCTCGCAGACGGTGAGCAGGTTCTTCTTGCCGTTCGGGGGGAACGTTTCCATGCCGACGACTTGGTCTCCGCCGTCGAGGCGGATGCCGCGCACGCCGGCCGCCGCGCGGCCCATCGAGCGGATGTCCGCCTCGGGAAAGCGGATGGCCATGCCGTCCTTGGTCGCGATAAGCAGTTCGTCCTTGCCGCTGGTGTGCTGGACTTCGACCAGCACGTCGCCCTCGCCGAGTCCGATGGCGATGATGCCGGAACGACGGATGTTTTCAAAGTCGGTCAAAGGCGTCTTCTTGACCGTTCCCGCGCGCGTGCACATCGCCAGGAAGCTCTCCGCCCCCTTCTTTTCTTCGAAGGAGCGGATCGCGATGGCCGAGGTCACCTTCTCCTCGCCCGTGAGGGCGAGCAGGTTGACGACGGCCTTCCCGCGGGACGTGCGGTTGCCCTCCGGGATTTCGTAGGCCTTGAGCGCGAACACGCGGCCGCGGTTGGTGAAGAACAACAAAGTCGCGTGCGTGTCGGTGACGAAGAAGTGTTCGATCCAATCCTCTTCCTTCACCTCCGCGCCCATGATGCCCTTGCCGCCGCGGCCCTGCGCCTGGTAGGTGGTGACGGGAATGCGCTTGATGTAGCCGGTGTTCGACAGGGAGATCACGACCTCTTCCTTCTGGATGAGATCCTCGAGCGACATCTCGGCCGCCTCGGAGGTGATCTGCGTCTGGCGCGACTTGCCGAAGGCGTCCTTCACGCCCTCAAGCTCCTTGGTGATGATCGCGTAGACCTTCTTGATGTCGGCCAGGATGGCCTTAAGCTCGGCGATCTTCTTGACCAGCCCGTCGTACTCGTCCTGCAGGTCGCCCACCGACAGCTTGGTGAGGTTGGCCAGGCGCATCTCGAGGATGGCGTTGGTCTGGGCCTTCGACAGCTCGAAGGTCTCCATCAGCTCGGCGCGGGCGGCGTCGGTGTCCTTGGCGCCGCGGATGATCTTGATGACGCGGTCGATGTTCTTGATCGCGATGATCAGGCCTTCCAGGATGTGGGCGCGGTCCAGCGCCTTGCGCAGCTGGAACTTCGTGCGCCGCGTCACGACGACCTTGCGGTGCTGGATGAAATGCCCCAGCATGTCGCGCACGCCGAGGATGCGGGGGCGGCCGTCGACGAGGGAGAGCAGGATGACGCCGAAGGTCGTCTCCATCTGCGTGTGCTTGAGCAGCTGGTTCAAGACGACGTTGGCGTTGCCGTCGCGCTTGACCTCGATGACCACGCGCATGCCCTTGCGGTCGGACTCGTCGCGGATATCGGAGATGTCGGGGATTTTCTTGTCGCGCACCAGCTCGGCGATCGTCTCAAGCAAGGTGGCTTTATTCACCTGGTACGGCAGTTCGGTGATGATGATCGCCTGCCGGTTGCCCTTGATGTCCTCGATCTCCGTTTTGGACTGGATGCGCACGGAGCCGCGGCCGGTCTCGAAGTAATCCCTGATGCCGGCCTTGCCGCGCACGATGCCGCCGGTCGGGAAGTCGGGGCCCTTCACGATCTTCATGAGCTCCTTGCTCTCGATCTTCGGGTCCCGGATGAGCGTGATCGCCGCCTCGCATATCTCGGAAAGATTGTGCGGGGGGATGTTGGTCGCCATGCCGACCGCGATGCCCGACGAGCCATTGATCAGCAGGTTCGGGACCTTCGCGGGCATGACCGAGGGCTCGGTCGTCGTCCCGTCGAAGTTCGGCGTGAAGTCCACCGTGTCCTGGTCGATGTCGGCCATCACCTCTTCGGATATCTTGGCGAGACGGCACTCGGTGTAGCGATAGGCGGCCGCGGGATCGCCGTCGACGGAGCCGAAGTTTCCCTGGCCGTCGATCAGGGGGTGCAGGAGGGAGAAGTCCTGGACCATGCGCACCATCGCGTCGTACACGGCGGAGTCGCCGTGGGGATGGTACTTTTTGAGCACCTCGCCGACCACGCCCGCGCACTTCGAGTACTTTTTGTTCGAGGCCAGCCCCTCGTCGTGCATCGCGTACAGGATGCGGCGGTGAACGGGCTTGAGGCCGTCGCGCACGTCGGGCAGCGCGCGCCCGACGATGACCGACATGGAATAGTCGATGTAGGAGCCGCGCATCTCCGCGCCGAGGTCGCGCTGGATGATATTGGCGTTGGGCTCGGGAGTGAGGTCCGTCTGCTCGGGCTTGCTCATATTTTTCTCTCTAATCGGATCAGATGTCGAGGTTCTTGACTTCCTTGGCGTGCTTCTCGATGAAGAGACGGCGAGGCTCGACCTTGTCGCCCATCAAGGTCGTGAAGGCGTTCTCGGTGTCCCCGGCGTCCACGACCTTGACCTGAAGCAGGCGGCGGCGCTTCGGGTCCATCGTGGTCTCCCACAGTTGCTCGGGGTTCATTTCGCCGAGACCTTTGTAGCGCTGGATCTGGGCGCCGGCGCGGCCCGCGTCGCGGACCATGAGCAGAAGGTCCTTGAGGCTGTAGCCGTCCGTCTCGGAGTGCGAGGTCTTGGCGCGGAACAAGGGCTTCGTCTTCTCGTCGCGCGTCACGTCGTACCACCTCAGGTCCAAGCCCATCTCCTTGAACTTCGCGGACAAGGCGTCCAGCTTGGACATCTCCCAAAGCTCCTGGAAGTCGGGCTCGAGGGATTCCTCATCGGCCTCGCTGAGCGCCGACTCCTCGACGACCTCGCCTCCCGCGGGAAGGGCGGCCGACGCTTTCGCCGGAGCCCTTTTCGCCTTCTCGGCGCGCTCCTCGATGAGCTTCTTCTTCTGCTCCTCGACGTGGGCGTCGCGATAAATTTTCCAATCCTTCTCGGAGTAGAAGAACTCGTACTCGCCCGCGCCTTTTTCCACGCGATAAAGAGGAAGCTTGCCGGCGGTTTGATATTCGAGGAAGTCGTCCAAGTGCAGGCTCTTGCGCTCGAGATGTCGGATCAGATTCTCCAACTCGTTAAGAAGCTTGAGCAGGTACTTAAGATCGTCGGCGTCCAACGTCTTGGACTTGCCGTTGGCCGGATTGATGGCCGTGACCTCGAGGGCGTTGCGGCCCTCGTTGAGCAGCCACTGCTCCATCTTATCCTCGGTGTCGACGTACATCTCGGTCTTGCCCTTCTTGACCTTGAAGAGCGGCGGCTGCGCGATGTAGATGTGCCCGTTATCCACGAGCTGCTTCATCTGGCGGTAGAAGAAAGTCAGGACGAGGGTGCGGATATGCTGACCGTCGACGTCGGCGTCGGCCATGATGATCAGCTTGTGGTAGCGAAGCTTCTCGATCTTCATGCCGTCTTCGCCTTCGCCG
>CAIQSZ010000440.1 GCA_903874575.1 uncultured Elusimicrobia bacterium | reverse complement strand
CGCGGACGGATCGCCGTCGCCCGCGCGCACGCCGAAGACGCCGTCTTCGCGCGCCTGTCTTCTTTGGTGGACGACGCCCGCCGCGGCGCCGTCGCGACTCCCGCCCCGCGCCCCGCGCGCCGGGCGCTGCTCTCCGGCCTGGGCTGGATCGGAATCCTGTATACGGCGGCGCGCGCCTCGACTTTGTTGACCCAATTCCTCGCGGGACGGCTGCTCGGGCCCGACGAGTACGGCCGCGCCAACCTGGCCGTCGCGGCGGCCGCGTACCTGCAGATCATCCCCATGCTGGGCTTCCCGTTGGCCACCAGCAAGCTGATCGCCGACGAGGAAGACGAAGAGCGCCGCGCGCGGCTCGTGTCGACCGCCATGCTTTCCTTCGTGGTCTGGGCCGCGGCGACGCTCCCGTTCACGACCGCCCTGCACCGTCGCTTGCAGGACGCCGTCGGCCTGCCCCGCGGCCTGTTCGAGCTGTCGATGCTCCTCGCGCTCTCGACGGCGCTGAGCCAGGTCCTCGCCAGCCCGCTTCTCGGACTCAAGCGCTTCGCCCATCGCGGCCTCGCCGAGCTGGTGTACGGCTTCTCCGCGCCCCTGTTCCTGCTCTTGCTGATCGCCGTGTTCGGACCGGGGCATCGCGCGATGATCCTGGCCTTCTGCGGAAGCTTGCTGGCCAGTTCCGCCTACGCGCTGTGGACCTTGCGCCGCTACCTCCGATTAGCGTTCGACTTCGGATTCTTGCGGGCGATGGTCGGCTATGCGGCCGTCGCGACTTTGACCTTGCTGTCCACGGCCTGCGTTCTGGCGCCCGCGCGGCTCTTCCTGAACCGACACGCCAGCGCGCACGAAGTCGGCCTGTTCAGCGCCTACTTCACGGCGACCATCCAGGTCGCCCTTGCGTTTCTCTACATGTTCCAGGCGGTGCTGGTGCCGATGGCCAGCGGCGCCGAAGGCCAACGCGAAATATGGAAGCTGTTCCGCCGCTGGAGCGGGCCCGCGGTCGCGGGCGCCTGGCTCTTCTTCGGCGCGACCGCCGTCGCCGGGCTCGCGTTGTTCGGCCGCCGCTACAACTTCGACCTGGGGTGGGCGGCAGCGTTCGCCGGGGCGGCCGCGATCGTACTCTTGCACGGAACCGCGTCGTCGCTGTACGCCGCGCGCGACTTCTCGGGCCTGCGCGTGTCGGTGTCCGGCGCGCTGGCCGCGGGCCTGGGCAACGTCGCGTTGACCGCCGTGTTGGTGCCGCGCTACGGGGTCCTGGGCGCAGCGCTCGCGCTCATGCTCTCGTTCTCGGGCGGTCTGGGACTGTACGGTCTGTTCGCGCTGTGGGAACGGCGCTCGGAATGAAGCGTCCGTCCCTGACGGTCCTGGCCTCGGCCGCGGCGGCCGCGGCGGCCTTCGCGGCCACCGCCCGGCACCTCGCGCGCAATATCGCGCCGCCGGCCTGGGACGACGCTTGGTACCTGGAAGTCAGCTTCCGCCTCTGGTCGGCGCTCAAATCCTCGCCGCTCGCGTTCGCGCGCGCCTACGTCGACGCCTTCCGCATCAAGGCCCCGCTGATCTCGCTGACCCCGCTGCCCCTGTACGCGCTGTTCGGCCCCGGCGAGCGCGTCGCGGTCTGGGCGAACCTGCCCCTGGCGATGGCCGCCGCGTGGGCCTGGTCGCGCGCCGCCGCCGCGTGGTGGCGCGAACACCCGCGCGGCGCGGACGCGGCCGCCCTCGGCGGAGCGCTCGCCGCGCTCCTGCCCATCTCCTACGGCCTGTCCCGGACCTTCTTCGCCGAGACATGCCTGTCCGCCGTTCTCGGCCTGTTCGCATGGCGCTGCGCCGTCGCGCGGCCGCGGGACCGTTCCGAGGGCTTGCGCCTCGGCCTCCTATTCGGCCTCGGCTTGCTCGCGAAGATCACATTCCCCCTGGTCGCCGCCGGCTTCATCTGGCCCGCGCGCGAGCGCCTCAGACCCCACGCGAAGGCCGCCGTCCTCGTCGCGACCGCCGTCGCGGCGACCTGGTACGCGTCGAACGCGCCGTACGTTCTCGGCTTCGCATGGAGCGCGGGCTTCGGCCGCGTGGCGCGAGACTACGCGGGCGCGGGCGGGCTGGGAGCGCGCTTCGACTGGCTCGTCGCCGTGGTCAGGAACGACCTCTCCTGGCCGCTGGCCGCCGCGGCCGCCGCCGTCGCCGCGGTCGCATCCCGGCGCGGCGTCCGCCGCCCCGATGCGGGCACGCGCGCCGCGCTGTGGGGCCTGGCGCCCCTCGCCGTCTACGCCGTCGGAGTCAACAGCGACGTGCGTCTGCCGGCTCCGCTGCTGCCGGTGCTCGCCCTCCTCGCCGCCCGCGCCGCCGTCG
>CAIQSZ010000439.1 GCA_903874575.1 uncultured Elusimicrobia bacterium | reverse complement strand
TGTCCGCGCCGTCGGCCCGGTCGCGGCAGCATCCCCCGCGGACGCGGCGCCGATGCCGGAACCCGGAACACGCCGCCGCACGCTGAACTACAGGCTGAAGCGCCCCGCTCCGGGCAAGCCGGAGAGCTTGCCTCAATGAAGTAGAATCCACGAGTGAGAATTAAAGTCGCGCATGTCGTCACCCGGCTGGATCTCGGCGGCGCCCAGCAGAACACGCTTCACACCGTGCGCACGCTCGACCGCAGCCGGTTCGACCCGGTGCTCATCTGCGGAAAGGGGGGATTCCTCGACGAAGAGGTACGCGCGGACCGCTCCTGTAGGACGATCTTCCTCCCGTCCTTGTTGCGCGAGGTCTCTCCTCTCGACGACCTCCTCGCGCTGCGCGCGCTCGTCAAGACCTTCCAGTCCGAGCGGCCGGACGTGGTCCACACGCACAGCTCGAAGGCGGGCATTCTGGGCCGCCTGGCCGCGGCCTGGGCGGGCGTGCCGGTCGTCGTCCATACCTACCACGGCTTCGGGTTTCACGACCGCCAGCATCCGTTCGTGAAGGGCGCCTACGTACTCCTCGAGCGCTTCTGCCTCCGCTTCACGACCCGTCTTCTGTTCGTCTCCCGGGCCAACGCCCGATATGCCGAACGCCACGGCTTGGGCGCGGCCGAGGACGCCACCATAGTCCGCTCGGGCGTACGCCTCGCCGACTTCCCGGCGCCCGGCGACGCCGCGGAGTTCAGGATGGCCGAGGGCATCGGCCGCCGCGACCCTCTCGTGGTCTCGATCGGCAACCTCAAACCCCAGAAGAACGCCGCCGACTTCGTGGCCGCGGCGGCGAAGGTCCTGGCGAAAGTTCCCGAGGCCCGATTCGTCTTCCTCGGCGACGGGCCGCAACGCCGCGCGCTTGAGGCCGACGCACGCGCGCTCGGCCTCGGGGGGAAACTCCAGTTCCTCGGCTGGCGTCGAGACGGGCCGAGGTGGTTGGCGGCCGCCGACGCATTCGCGCTGACCTCCCTTTGGGAGGGGTTGCCGCGCGCCTTGGTCGAGGCGATGAAAAGCGGGCTGCCGTCGGTGTGCTACGCCACCGACGGAGTCACCGACGTGCTGCTCGACGGGGAGAACGGATTCCTCGTGGAGCCCGGAGACGTGGACGCGTTCGCCGAGCGCCTGGCCGGATTGCTCGCCGACGCGGACTTGCGCCGGCGCCTCGGAGCGCGCGCGGCGTGCGCCATCGGCCCTGAGTTCGACATCGACGGAATGGTCCGCGCGCAGGAGGCGCTCTATGAGCGGCTGCGCGCGGAACGTCCCGAACGGCGCCGCTCGGGATTTTTTTGATAGAGTGCAGGGGATCTCTCCTGGAGGCCAGCGCATGACGAAGTATAAGCTCCCGACGTCGGGCACGAAGATCGAATATAAGGATGGGAAACTGCGCGTACCCAACGACCCTATCATTCCATTTTTCCCCGGCGACGGGACAGGGCCCGACATCTGGCGCGCGACGCGAATCGTCATCGACGCCGCCGTGGAGAAGGCTTACAAAGGGAAAAGGAATATCTCCTGGATGGAAGTATTCGCCGGCCTCACCGCGCTGAAGAACTACGACAAGGACACCGTACTCCCCCAGGAGACGCTGGACGCGTTCAGGGAGTACCGCATCGGCATCAAGGGACCGTTAACCACGCCCGCCGGCTCGTTCAAGTTCGTCTGCCTCGACTGCGCGGCCGAGTTGATGGATCGACCCGCGACGTGTCCCAAGTGCCGGAGCGAGTGGATCACGCCGCGCTTCCGCTCCGTCAACGTCGGTCTGCGCCAGAAGCTGGACCTGTACGCCTGCGTGCGGCCGGTGCGCTGGTTCACCGGGGTCCCGTGTCCCGTCAAGTCCCCCGAGAAATTCAACATCGTGATTTTCCGCGAGAACACCGAGGACATCTACGCCGGCATCGAGTTCCAACAGGGCACGCCCGAGTGCAAGAAGGTCTATGACTTCCTGACCTCGGAGATGAAGGTGAAGATCCCGTTCCCCGACTCGGGCATCGGCATCAAACCCATTTCGATCACCGGCACCAAGCGCCTCGTGCGCATGGCCATCAAGTACGCAATCGCTCATAAGAAGCCGTCGGTCACCCTCGTCCACAAAGGCAACATCCAGAAATTCACCGAGGGCGCGTTCCGAGACTGGGGCTACGAGGTCGCCGCCCAGGAGTTCCGCGATCAGACGGTCACCGAGACCGAACTCTGGGACAAGCACGAAGGCAAGCTGCCGGCCGGGAAGGTGCTTGTGAAAGATCGCATCGCCGACCAGACCTTCCAGCAGTTCCTGCTTCGTCCGGACGAGTACTCGGTCATCGCCACGACGAATCTCAACGGCGATTATCTGTCCGATGCCGCGGCCGCGCAGGTCGGCGGCTTGGGGATCGCCCCGGGAGCCAACATCGGCGACGGCGTCGCTATCTTCGAGGCGACGCACGGCACCGCGCCGAAATACGCGAACAAGGACGTGGTCAACCCCGGTTCGCTGATCCTCTCGGGAGTCATGATGCTCGAGCACCTCGGCTGGCAGGAGGCCGCGGACTTGATCGTAAAAGGTCTCGAGGGCGCCATTCAGGCGAAGACCGTCACCTACGACCTAGAGCGCCAGATGGCCGGAGCCAAGAAGCTGAAGTGCTCCGAATTCGGCGCCGCGATCGTCCGGAATATGACGGATGCCGCGGGAGCCGCGTAGCCTGCCGCCGCGCCCATGAGCAAGCCTTACCTGTCGGCCCTGATTCCGGTCTACAACGAGGAAGAAAACCTCGAGGCCCTCGGCGTCGAAGTCTCCGGCGCGCTCGAAGGACTCGGTAGGACCTACGAGGTCATCCTCGTCGACGACGGCTCGCGCGACAAATCCTGGGACTTAATCCGGGATTTGGTGAAAAAGCACAAGGGCTTCCGAGGCGTGCGACTGGGCCGAAACGCCGGCCAGACCGCCGCGCTGCTGGCCGGCATCCAGCACGCCGAAGGCGAGCTTGTCGTCTGCCTCGACGCCGACATGCAGAACGACGCGCGCGACATCCCCAAGCTCCTCGCGAAGATGGACGAGGGCTACGACGTCGTCAGCGGTTGGCGCAAGGACCGCCGGGACCGATTCCTCGACCGCAAGCTGCCGTCGACCATCGCCAACGCGCTCATCTCGCGGATCACGGGGGTGAACCTTCACGACTACGGATGCACGCTGAAACTCTACAAATCACAGTACCTCAAGCCCCTGCGCCTGTACGGCGAGATGCATCGCTTCGTGCCCGCCTTCGCCGGCTTCCTGGGCGCGCGCATCGCGGAGGTCCCGGTCAACCACCGCGCCCGCACCGCGGGCGTATCGAAATATGGAATCACTCGCACTTTCAAGGTCTTGCTCGATCTGATGACCGTCAAGTTCATGGACGCCTACCTGGGCAAACCCATCTACCTGTTCGGCGGCGGCGGCGTCGGCATGGGGCTGCTCGGCGTCGCCTTCGGCGCGTACACCCTCTACAAGAAATTCTGCTTGGGCGTCTTCGTCAAGGACCAGCCCCTGTTCCAGGTCTCCATCTTCTGCCTCCTCATCGGCTTTCAGATGGTGTTGCTGGGGCTCCTCGCTGAAATTCTAGTGCGCATCTACTACGACCTCAAGGACATGCGGCCGTACTTCGTGCGCGAGACCGCCGGATTCCAACCCGATTGAGATGACTCAAGCCGCGGAAAACGATAAACCGTCGAGCGCTCTCCTCTTGCCTCTCGCCGAAGCCAAGGAAAACGGCTCGATGCTTGTGGAAGCGTCCGCGCCCTGCGACCTGTTCTCGGACGTCCTCTCGGAAGGCGCGCTCCTGGGAACCGTAACCGTGAAGGGCAACGTCCTCGCGGTGGAAGACAACGCCGTGTTCACGGGGACGGCGCGCGGCCGCTGGAAGTTCGAGTGCACGCGCTGCCTGTCTCCCGTCGAAGCGGAGTGGAGCGAGCCGGTCGAAATGACCGTGCCGCTCGACGAAGGACCTATGGACCTGACGGCGGAAGTGCGCCAGTCGATCGGGCTGGCGCAACCGATGAGGATCTTGTGCAAGCCGAACTGCAAGGGCCTGTGCGCGGTGTGCCGGAAAAACCGCAACGCCGGGGACTGCGGGCACCCTTTGCCGGAAGGGAACTTGACCTCGACGCGTCCGCGATTGACCCCTCGTCATCATAAAGGCTAGAATCACCGCTCAGCCAAAATACAGAGGAACACCATGCCCAATCCCAAACGCAAGCACACACGCTCTCGTCGCGACAGCCGCCGCTCCGCCAATTGGAAGCTTGAGCCGGTCCCGATGAGCAAGGACTCCGAGGGCCGCTGGCACCGCCCGCACACGATCAGTCCTGAAGGTTTTTATAAAGGCGTCCTTGTGCGCCCGCCCAAGAATAAGAAGAAGGGCGGCGGCGAGGCCGAAAAGTAAAAGAAGCGGAGACCCCATCTCACCTGAGCGCGAAACGAGCTCGACGCCGACGGCGTCGGGCTTCGTTTTGACAAGACCGACTCGGCGACTTGCCCGCATGGCCATAATGTCTCATGGCTCGGGCAGGAAGGCCGGCTTCGACGTTTAATCAAAGGAGAATCGCCATGAGCCCCGACGCCTCAACCCCGCCCGTCCCCGCGACAGGCGCGCGCTTGAAGGACAAGGTCGCCGTCATCACCGGCTCGGCCCAAGGCATAGGGTATGCGACGGCGGAACTGTTCGCCGCGGAAGGCGCGAGGGTCGCCGTCGTGGACGTCAACGGCGACATGGCCGGAAAGTCGGCCGCCGCCATCGATCAGGGCAAAGGCATCGCCGCCGGCTTCGGCTGCGACGTCTCCAAATACGACCAAGTCGAGGCCGTGATCAACGGCGTGATGGACAAGTGGAAGAAAATTGATATATTGGTGAACAACGCGGGAATCACGAGGGACAATCTCATACCGAGGATGTCCGAGGCGGATTGGGATTTGGTGTTGGACGTGAACCTAAAAGGCGCGTTCAACTTCACCAAGGCGTGCCTCAGGCCGATGATGAAAGCGCATTACGGACGCATCGTGAACATCGCTTCCATCGTCGGCGAAGAAGGCAACGCGGGCCAGGCCAATTATGCCGCCTCGAAGGGCGGGCTCATCGCGATGACGAAGTCCGTGGCGCGCGAGTTCGCCTCGCGGCGGATCACGGCCAACGCCGTCGCTCCGGGCTTCATCCGCACGCGAATGACGGATGCGATTCCGGAGGAGGCGAAAAAGAAGATGTTCGACAGAATCCTCCTGGGCCGGATGGGCGAACCGCTCGAAGTCGCCCGCGCCGTATTGTTCTTGTCGTCGGACGAATCGTCGTACATCACCGGCCACGTTCTGAGTGTGAACGGCGGCGGGTACATGTGAACTAGGAGAGAACATCATGGCTGAAGCCAACATCGCGGACCGCGTCAAGCAGATCATCGTCGAGCAGCTCGGCGTTGACGCCGCCGAGGTCAACCCCAACGCCCATTTCGTGAACGACCTGGGCGCCGACTCGCTCGACACCGTCGAACTGGTCATGGCCCTCGAAGAAGAATTCGACACCGAAATTCCCGACGAGCAGGCCGAAAAGATTCAAACCGTCGGCCAGGCGATCGACTACATCCAGGCTCACGCGAAAAAGTAACCGGAGCCCGGCCGTGGCCGAGCCTCTCGAGGCCGTCGTCGGTCATCGTTTCAGAGACCCCGGTCTGCTCAAGCAGGCGCTCTCGCACAAGAGCTTCGCCAGCGAGAGCGGCACCGGGGTCTACAATGAGCGTCTGGAGTTCTTGGGCGACAGCGTGCTGGCCGCCGTCGTGGCGCACCAGCTCTACGTCGAGTACCCGGGCGAAACCGAAGGCGTGCTGTCGAAGAAGAAGTCGCTGCTCGTATCGCGGGCGAGCCTTGCCGTCTGGGCCGAGGAGATCGACCTGGGCTCGCGTCTCATTTTGGGCGTAGGCGAGGAAAATACGGGCGGGCGCACCCGCCAGAGCCTTCTCGCCAACGCGCTCGAGGCTCTCATCGGAGCCCTCTATCTCGACGGAGGCTATGACGCGGCCTCGGCGTTCATCCGTCAATGGTGCGCGAGAAAGCACGGCACCCTCGAGGAGACGGATTACAAGAGCCGCCTCCAAGAACTGCTTCAGAAGCGCTACAAGTCGCCCCCGACCTATGAGCTGACTTCGGCGTCCGGCCCGGACCACGATAAGATTTTCTCCATCGTGGTCCGCATCGGCACCCGCGAGCTCGGGCAAGGGACCGGCAAGAACAAGAAAGAGGCGGAGCAGTCCGCGGCCAACGACGCTCTCAGCCGAAAGACGGGAGGAGATTGATCATGGATTACGAACTCACCGAGACCCAGATTGACATCCAGAATCTGGCCCATCAGATCGCCGAACGCGACATCAAGCCGGTCCGCGAGAAGCACGACGCGGAGGCTACTTTCCCTTGGGACGTGGTCAAAAAAATGGCGGCGGCGGACTTATACGGCGTCTACCTCCCGGAGGCCTACGGGGGCCTCGGCGGCGGGCTCATGGAGCAGGTGCTCGTCATAGAGCAATTCTCCCGCGCCTGCGGCGGCATCGCGCTGGCGTTCGCGGCGTCCGGGCTGGGAACCCTTCCGATCATGCTCCTCGGCAACGCGGAACAGCGCGAGAAGTACGTCCCGGACCTCGTCTCCGGAAAAAAACTGGCCGCGTTCTCGATCACCGAACCCGGAGCCGGCTCGGATGCGACGGCGACGAAGACCACCGCGAAACTGGACGGGGAGCACTATATCCTCAACGGCGTGAAGTCCTACGTCTCCAACGGGGAGGTCGCGGAAATCTACGTGGTGTTCGCCACCACCAACCCCGCGCGCGGCGCGCGCGGCGTCTCGGCGTTCATCGTCGAGAAAGGAACGCCGGGCTTCTCCTTCGGCAAGAAAGAGCATAAGATGGGCATCCGGGCGAACCCGACGTACGAACTGGCTTTCCAGAACTGCCGCATCCCGAAGAAGAACCTGCTTTATAAGGAAGGTTACGGCCTCTTCACCGCCCAGACGACTTTCGACTGCTCGCGCCCCGGAGTCGCGGCCCAAGCCCTCGGCATCGCGCAGGGCGCGCTCGATGAAACCATCAACTATATCCGCCAGCGCCGGCAGTTCGGCCAGCCGATCTCCAGCTTTCAGGCCATACAGCACATGATGGCCGACTGCGCGACCGGCATCGAGTCCTCGCGGGCGTTGCTCTATGCGACCGCCCGCTCCATGGACAAGGCGATGAAGCCCGTCTACGACAAGGCCATCGCCGAAAAGGCGGTCGTCTACGACGTCCTCCAGAAGATGGACGTCAGGCGCTACACGAAGGAGTCCGCCATGTCGAAATACTATTGCTCGGACGTGGCGATGAAAGTCACCACGGACTGCGTGCAGATGTGCGGCGGCATCGGCTACATGGCCGACTTCCCGATCGAGAAGTTCATGCGCGACGCGAAGATCACGCAGATCTACGAAGGGACCAACCAAGTCCAACGCAACGAGGTCGCGGCCATGATGATCAAGGAAGCCGCGTCCGCCGCGAAGGCCGCATCCGCCGCATAAGCGCGCGCCGATGACGACCGAGAGCCGGGAGTTCCTGCACTGCGGGCGGCGCGCATGGGAAG
>CAIQSZ010000438.1 GCA_903874575.1 uncultured Elusimicrobia bacterium | reverse complement strand
GTCCAGCCGCGGCTTGAAATACGCGATGAACTCCGCGACGCGCTTGAGCCACTCGGGCGAGACGTCCGCCATTACGCCCCCCAGGCGGATGTAGTTGTAGGTCAGGCGGGCGCCGCAGAGCATCTCGAAAAGATCCAAGAGCATCTCGCGCTCTCGGAACGCGTACAGAAAGGGCGTGAACGCTCCGGTGTCGATGCCGTAGGTGCCGAAGAACAGCAAATGGCTGGCCACGCGGTTGAGTTCGCACATCATGACGCGCAGCGCGTCGGCGCGAGCCGGGATTTTCACGCCCAACAGCTTCTCGGAGGAGAGGCAGAACACCAAGTTGTTGGACATGGATGAGACGTAGTCCCATCGGTCGGTGAGCACGACGCAGTGATGGTACCCGCGGGCTTCGGCCAGCTTCTCGGTGCCGCGGTGGAGATAGCCGATATCGGGGGCGGCCTTGACGACGACCTCCCCGCTGATGGTCAACGCGATCCGCAGCACGCCGTGCGTGGACGGGTGCTGGGGCCCCATGTTGATGAACATCCGATCCGTTTTCAATTCGGGGAGGGCCTGCTGGGCGGCGGAGACCGCGCGGGCGTTGTCACTCATCGAAGCGGTCCTTGACGTGAACGTAGTCTTTGCGCAGGGGATGTCCTTGGAGAAAGTTCGGCGTGAGGATCTTGGTCAGGTTCGGATGCCCTTCGTAGTGCACTCCGAGCAGGTCGAATGTCTCGCGTTCCTGCCAGTCGGCCGTTTTGAACAGCCCGGACAGAGTCGGCACCGAGGCGGCTTCGCGCGGAAGTTCGAGCTTGACGATGACGCGAGCCCTCGCGGCGATGGAGACGAAGGACCATAGGTGCTCGATGACGGGCCTGTACGGATAGCCCGTCGCCGCTACGGGCGCGATTTCCGGCGTCGCCCCTTCGGGGAGGAACGGGTTGAAATTGGCCTGGCGAATATAGCCCTTCATGTCCACGGGCCCGAGGTAGTCGGTCGCGGTAAGCATGTCGAGATAGTCGAAACCAATCGATTTGAGCCAGCGAGCCAAAGGAAGAACGTCGTCCTTGGAGTCGATCCTTACGGTGAGATAGTCCTTGACCGGTACGTCGGCCCGCTCGATGTTGGGGAACTGCGCCCGAATCCTGTCGAAAATTTCGTCGTGGGTCATACAGTCACGAGTTGACGTCGCGGCTTCCCTTTTCCTGCTGCTTGGTCGCCAGGCCGCGGGACAGGGACATTTTCGCGATCTTCTCCTGCAGCTTGACGACCGCGTACTGCAAGGCCTCGGGGCGGGGCGGGCAGCCGGCGATGTATACGTCGACGGGCACGATGCGGTCCACGCCCTTCACGACGGAGTAGGAGTCGTAGTACGGGCCGCCGCAATTCGCGCACGAGCCCATCGAGATGACGAAGCGCGGCTCCGGCATTTGATGGTAAATCTCAAGGATGGGGTCGGCCATTTTCTTGCAGACGGTTCCCGCGACGATCATCACGTCGGCCTGGCGCGGGCTGGCGCGAGGGATGACGCCCATGCGGTCGAAGTCCAGGCGGGAGGCATAGGACGCCATCATCTCGATGGCGCAACAGGCCAGGCCGAAGGTCATGGGCCACAGCGACTGACGGCGGCTCAGGTCGATCAGGTAATCGGAGGTGGCGAGGAATAGCTCCCCTCCCGGCAGTCCCTTGGTTATTCCCGGCAGTTTCTCGAGGATGGGCATGATCTTTTTTATTCCCAGTTCAGCGCGCCTTTGCGCCAAGCAAAAGCGAGGCCGAGCATGAGGATTCCCAGAAAGACTCCCATTTCGTAGAGCGCGAGCGCTCCCGTTTCTTTGGCCGTGACGGCCCAGGGAAAGACGTAAAGAACTTCGACGTCGAACAGTACGAACAGCAGCGCGTAGGTTTGAAAGCGCACGTTGAGCTTGATTTCGGTGGAGCCGACCGCGGGGATGCCGCACTCGTACGTGCTTTCCTTGCGCGCGTACGGCGCGCTGGCGCGCAGGATCTTGGCGGCGATCAAGGTGATCGCCGCGAAACCCACGGCGACGACGACGAAGGCGAAGACGACGGCGTAGGCGTTCATCATAGGAACTTCCTCTGTATCATGACCTTGAACGCTTCCCCCATCCCATCCGGATGAATCATCGTCTTGATTTGGGCGCGATGCTTATGCGAGGACGAGCCGTCGTCCGCGGTATCTGACATCCATTTCTCGATGCCTCCCTCGAGCAGAAAGCGGGACATGCTGGTGAAGCTTTCGAGCGAAGCGCCGGCGCGGTCGCCCGCGGCGATCAGCGCGTTGAAGTCGGCCGGGACGGTGAGGTCCTGCTCTCCGGGGCGGGCGGTCAGTTCGTCCTCGATGCGGTGCGCGCGGTAGGCGCGCGGCGCATTGGGCGTCTCATGCGTGAAGCGCTTGCCGTAGTCGACGGTGAGCAGGAAGCCGGCGGAGAGTCGCGTTGCGGCTTCGGCCATCCATCGAGGCGCTTCCAGACTGACGGCGTGGCGCTGGCCTTCGGCGAGCGCCGGCAGGATCGCCGCGGCGTGCGCGGCCAACTCGGGCGAGGAGACGCCTCCCAGCGCGGGCTTGCCGGTCTCGTCGACGTACACCTCGAAGATATTCCCGTCCTTCTTTTCCAGCAGATGGGCCGGCATGGCGTCGAACAGTTCGTTGGAGTAGAGGACGCCGGCGAACTGAGGCAGGCGGCCGATGTCGGTGCAGGCATCCACGCGCAGGCCGAACGCGGTGAGCGCGCGCGCCGCGGTGGTGAGGTCCCGCCGAGAACGTTCGAGCAGGATGAGGCGAAGTCCCGCGGCGACGTCGACGTGCTGCTCGCGCAGGCGGCGCACGACCTGCGCCGCGAGCGTGCCGTTTCCGCAGCCCGCCTCGACAAGCGTGAGGACTTCTCCCGGCCGCGCCTCCTTCGTTCGACGCAGGAGCGCGGCCAGACGGTCGGCTAGGACGCCCCCGAAAGCGGGATGCAGCTCGGGAGCGGTGTAGAAGTCCGCTGTGGGAGTCCTCGTGGCGTAAAACCCCCTCACTGGGTCGTAGAGGGCCGACTCCATGAAGTCCCGGAACGTGCGCATCACGCCGTTCTTAGGCGAGATCTTCGGCGCCGAGGGTCTTCTTCTTGTTTTCGGCTTGGACCTTCTGCACGGAAGCCTTCACGGAGGCCTCGATTTTCGCCGACAGCGCGTCGATGTAGTCTCCGCCGGTGCGCAGGCCGGATTCCTTGACGAGCTTCTTGATCTTGCTGACGACGATGAGGGTTTCGGGCATTTGAACGACCTCCGTGCGGCGTTTATGCGGCTACAATGAAGCAATGATTACAACACTAAAGAATACCCCGAACATTGATTAAGATCAGCATCCGGGGTCTTGCTAAGATTGGCGCGGGGCAGGATCGAACTGCCGACATGGCGCTTATGAAACGCCCGCTCTACCACTGAGCTACCGCGCCGTCGTGACGCGCGCAACGTTGCGAAGCGACGGCGAACGATTATATCCTGGCGGCGGCTTAAGAGTCAAACCCGCTCGTCGTTATGGATTACTCGTTCCGTAGTAATGTACAATGCCGACGTACGCTGGCATGCGGAGGAAACACTTGGCGAAGGCGAAAGCGGCGGCGAAGAAGATCACGGTCATCATAGCGGACGACCAGACTCTGTTCCGCGAGGGCATCAAGGATCTGCTTGAGAACGAGAAGAACATCGAAGTCATAGCCGAGGCGTCCGACGGCCGCGAGGCTCTCCATCTCGTCAAGAAGCTCAAGCCCAACGTCATTCTTCTCGATATCAAGCTCCCCCACATGGACGGCATCGAGGCGACGCGCCAGATACACAAGGACTGTCCGACCACGAACGTTCTTATCCTTTCCGGTTACGAGGACGAGGCGCATGTGATGGAGGCCATTCAGGCCGGCGCCAACGGCTACCTCTCGAAGATGCTCCCGGCGGTGGAATTGGTCAACGCGCTGAAAACTTTCGCCAATCAGGGCGTCATGATTCCCCAGCCGGTGATGAGCAAGCTTATCGACGGCCTGCGCAACATGGGCACCGCGAACTCGGAGGCGTCGCTGGTCGCGCTGACCAAGACCGAGATCAAGGTCCTCGCGCTGCTCGGCCGAGGTCTTTCCAACAAGGAGATCGCGGCGGCGCTGGAGTGCAGCGTCAAGACGGTCAAAAACCATCTCAACAGCATGTTCCAGAAGCTGAGCGTCTCCAACCGCACCGAGGCCGTTGTCAAGGGCATCGACCTTGGCCTCATCTCCGCCGAAAAATCGGACTGACCGTTCGCCCCCCTCGCCATTGACTCCCCGGAAGAGGCGGGCTATCCTTTGGCCATGCTTTCTCGGGCGGTCAAGACGAGATTTGCGGCTCTGACCGCTGCGGCGCTTCTGTGGGCGGCCGCGCCCGCGTCGGCTTCCAAGCAGGACCCCCGCCTGCAGATCCAGCGCGCGATCTCCGCCCGGGGCACATCGACGGCGGGGGCCGCGCCCGCCAAGCACGGCTACTTCCGCGTCCTGGTGCAGGTCGTGCCGGGGACGTCCATCGCCGAACTGCGCGCGGCGTATCCGACGGGGCGCTTTCGCACGGATGCGGGCTCCGTGTTCACGGCGACGCTTCCCCCGGATGTGCTCGACGCGTTCGAATCGGACCCGCGGGTGCTGCGCGTCGAAGGCGTTCAAAAGCTTCACCCTCTCCTCGACGTCGTCCGATCCGCCGTCACCAGCAGCGGTCAGTATCTGGGCATCTTGCGCAACGGCACGGCCGACCTGGCGGGAGCTTCGGGCGCCGGAGTCATCGTCGGCATCGTCGACACCGGCATCGACTATACTCACGCCGACTTTCGATCCGCGGGGGCCTCCCGCATCCTGGCTCTTTGGGATCAGACCGACAAGGGGGCCAGTCCGGGGCCGCCGAACTTCGCCGCGCTGGGTTTCTCCTGCAGTAACAGTTCTCCGAGCGACGACGACTGCACCAGCACGGAGTGGAGCCAGGCGTCGCTGACCGCCGGCACCGCGCGCGAAAGGGACACCAACGGGCACGGCACCCACGTCGCCGGCATCGCGGCGGGCAACGGCGCGGGAGGCTCGTCTCCCGGCGCTTACGTGGGCGGGGCGCCGCAGGCCGACATCGTGTTCGTCAAGACCGATTTCTGGACCGACGAGATCATCGACGGCGTGAAGTACATCGCGGCCAAGGCCGCGGCGTTGGGCAAGCCGGCCGTCGTCAACCTGAGCCTGGGCGGGCAGATCGACCCTCACGACGGAACGTCTCCGTTCGATGCGAGCATCGCCGCGATCGCCGCGAACACTCCGGTCGTCGTCGCGATGGGAAACGACGGCACGGGCGTGAGCGGGACCCAGCCTCACGCCCAGGCCTCCTCCGTCGCGATGGGCGCCACGGTCAGCTTCACCGCCAATACCGGCGGCGCGGCCGGCTTCAGCCTGCTTGATTTCTGGAGCGGAAGCCCGGCTTCCGCCAGCCAAGACACTTACTCGGCGACCGTCCGTCTGGGGGCGACGTCGTGCGGCACGGTGGGCAACGGCGCGAACGGGAACTTCGCTTCGTGCGCCGGCCATCCCGTCTATGTCTACAACAACAGTTCGAAAGCGGGCTTCGCGGGCGGCGCCACGAACACTCCCAATGACCGCGAAATCCTGGTCTGGGTCGACGACTCGTTCTCCGGGACCATCACGGTCGCCTTGACCTGCACGCGCTCGGGCGGATGCGGGCGTTTGGACGGCTTCACCGATTCCGAGGGCCAGGGCGTCAATTTCACTTCGGGGGCCGGCTACACACTGCCGAGTACCCTGACGATGGGCTCGCCGGCCACGGCCAACAACGTGATCTCCGTCGGCTCCTATGCGACGAAGCACCTGTGGACGGCGGACGACTCTATTTCATATCCCTACGACAATTCCATCGTCGGCAGCCTGTCGGTGTTCAGCGGCCAAGGCCCGACCCGCGACGGCCGCCAGAAGCCGGACGTCGCCGCGCCCGGCGACGTCGTCGCGTCGGCGCTCTCATCCCAGTTGACCCCGTGCCCGAGTATTTACGGCCCCTGTTCATCCTCGTTCTATAGGGACCCCGGCAACTTCAACCAGATACTCCCGGACGGCGCTCATGCGATCCTGGCGGGAACCAGCATGGCGGCGCCGGTCATGACCGGCGTCATCGCCGCCCGCCTGCAGAGCGAGCCGGGCGACTCGGTCGCCCAGTTGCGCGCAATCATCCAGGGCCTGGCGCGCACCGACACCGCGACCGTCGTCTACGGCGCGGCTCCCAATACCGGGTTCGGCTACGGCAAGATCGTCGGCAGTCCTCAGCCGATCTCCCCTCCGCTTTCGCCGACGGCGGCGTCTCTCGGCGCCTCCTCGATCACCTGGTCCTGGAACGCGTCGCTCCTTGCGGCGAAGAACTTCGATCTCTACTACGCGACCAGCGCCGTGCCCATCCTGGCCGCGGCGGTCACCCCGCCGTACACGCAGACCGGATTGCTGGGCAACGCCACCTATGGTCTCCTGATCCGAGGCGTCGGCGGCGGCGCCGAAGGTCCTTCCGCGACCATTACGACGGCGACCTACGCGGCCGCGCCGCTCGGCGCTCCGGCGGCGAGCGGCTGGACCTCCAGCGTCACCGTGACCTTCGCTTCCCTCCAATGCCCGGCTCCTCCGGCCGCCGCCTCGTGCTCCGGCTACGCGGCGCAGGCGGGCGTCGCATCCGACTTCTCCGGCGTCGTCTTCACGAGCGCGACGACGGCGAGGACGCTGACGATGCTCGTCGTCCCGGGCCTGACGTCCGGTACGGGCTACTTCCTGCGCCTGGGGACCTTGAACCCCTTGGGCGCAACGTCCTGGGGGCCGTTCACCACGTTCAATACCGGGAGCAACGTGATCGCTCCGTCGAATCCGTCGGCCGATCTTATCTCGACCGGAACGCTCCGGCTGAACTGGACGCAAGGCGCCAATCCCGGGGGGCTTACCTACGTCGCCCAGGCTTCGACCGCGGCCGATTTTTCAGGCGCGCTTTACTCCGTGTCGGGGACGGCGTTATCCGCGATCTTCCCGTCGTTGCTCGCCGACACGAGCTATTATCTCCGCGTCCAGGCCCTCGGCGGTCCGTACGCGCCGTACGGGCCCGTCGCGACTTTCGCCCGCCCTCCGTCTCTTTCGACCGATGCGTTCCCCGCCGTCGACGCCGATAGCCTGACGACGGC